>DATLOE010000009.1 GCA_035536395.1 Candidatus Dormiibacterota bacterium | reverse complement strand
TAACCATCATAGGGCAGGGCGCAAAGCCGGGATTAAGAGTGCTTGTTCGCGGTAATTTAGTTTATAGCCTAGATTTTCAGTCAGGGGCGATGGGTAATGATTCAGGTCTGGCCATATCTGTAGCCGAGGGAGGAACTCAACCACCAAGTGGCTTTAATGCCTGGGGTAACTTTGAATGGAGCAGGGAAAAAGAACAAGCCGTATTTAAAATGCATGACTTAAGTATATTCACTATGGGTAGCTCACATGAAGAACTGACTGCCCAGGAGTTTACTGAGCTTCTGTGGAATAAAATAGTCGATATCGTTGAGGAGAAATACTCATGAGCCAGATAGACTATAGCGCCATCGAGCAATATAGCGCACTCAGCCAACTACCAGCTACTGACCAAATACTGGCGCAGCGAAACTTGCTACTCCCAAGCTCCGAAAGTTTTGCCCTGAACCCGCAGTCTGAACTACTAATCAATCCTAGTTACCCTGAAGAGGAATCAAAAATTCCTCTTGCGCTTATCTCGGTGGTGCCAAGTCAACCTAAAGACAATCTCGTTCCCCTCCATGACGAAAATGCTCAAGCATGGATAGAGCGACACTCAAGAGGAGTGAACCCCCTGCCCAGGTCAGAGATAATCTGGATGCACGAAAAACAACTCATACAAAATGGGGTTCTTTATCCACGTATCTCAGGTAGTGGAGAAAATATGAATCATTACCGTCAATATCATGTATTCCAAACAAATGGCTATATAGAATGGGGTTTATCAGGAGACATAACCTACCTCACACGAAGCAATAAACCAGTCTTAATGCTTAGGCATATCATGATTCGTATCTGGCTAACACTTAATTTAGCCGATCAATACTATCAAAACTTTCAATACGCGGAAGATGCTTTAATTATTCTATCACTGAGAAATGTTAAGAGCTTTGCTCTTGGTGGGTTTGGTGGAGGGCCTGACGGCAATCACAAATGGGTGGAACCGTACGATATCCTTAACAGCAAAGCATCACTTAACAAATTTGCTCATAATTTACAGATAAAGCGCACGGTGTCAAAAGAAACAAAAATTGATGAGATTGTTTTTAGTATTGCCAAAGATATTTCACATGCTTTCGGTGAAGATACGGCTAAGTGTTATAAGCATGATGGTTCGTTTGCCTTAGAAGGATTGTTGTGATGAAGACGGTTTTGCGTGGAGATAGACCATGGACAGCGTAAATATTGGATTAAGTTTTTGGCAGATAATTGGCATTATTTTTGCTGCAGCCATATCAATTATTGCTGTTAAGATTACGCTTAGTTTTGATTTTAATAAATATTTGGAACGAAAAGACAAGAAGTTAGCACAAAAGCTCAAGAATGCCTGTACCCACATGGAGATGACTCCATCAGCTAATAACCAATTTCAACTTAAGTCATTATTCGAATCTCCATCTGGTACGTTGCAGTGGCAATGTCAACGCTGCGGAGGAGTCAGAAACCACAATAACGACTACGAAGAGCGTGCGCAGTACTATGCAGATAATCCTGATAAATATATTGAGCAAAATAAGAAGTTTCAAAAACTTCTAAAGAAAAGCGGGATGATATAAATGAAGACGGTTTTGCTTGATTATGCGAAAGTTAAAGAGTTTGTCTCTAGAGCCAGTAGAGAAGTTGAGTTTAAAGATACATTTTTATTAGAAAAGACCGTTAGTGAGTGGACTATAGCACATAGGTTAGCTGTATATTTAGAAAAATACTTTCCGGAATACAACATTGACTGTGAATATAACCGCATGCAAGGTTCGCAAAGCTCTGTATACGCGATAACTGATCATGTGCCCAAGCAACTACATGGTAAAAAGAGAAGACCGGATATTATTGTTCATCATCGCGGGCATAACAGCGATAACCTTTTAGTTATCGCATTAAAGTGGAGAGCTCGAGGTGATGATCATTCTGATTTGAAAGCAATGCGTGATGAGCTGGATTACAAATATCTCTGCCAGGTCGTTATAGAAAATGATGGTCTAAAGCTGGAGTGGCTATGATGAAGACGGTTTTGCTTGGTGAAATCTGTGAAGCTATAACCAGTGGTGGGACACCGCAAACCTCAAATCCCAAATTTTGGGGAGGGGGCATACCCTGGCTTAACTCCGGGGAGACTCGTCAAAGGTATATCTATAAAACTGAAAAAACTATTACCGAAGAAGGTGTTCGCAATTCAAGCACCAGAAAGGCATTGCGAGGAAGTACTGTTATTGCTTCGGCAGGCCAAGGAAAAACCAGAGGCCAAGCATCATATTTAATGAACGACACTTACATTAATCAATCAATAATAGAATTGAGACCAAATTCAAAATTTGTAGATGATAAATTCTTATTTTATGTCATTTCATCTATGTATGAGAGGTTGAGAGCCTTGTCTGATAATGAAAGTATTCGAGGGAGTCTCACAACAAAAATTTTCTCAAACTTGAAAATCATCGCACCTTCCCTGGAAGAGCAAAAGAAAATAAGTGACTTTCTTTTCGAAATAGACCAAAAAGTGCAGTCGAATCGGCAGATGAATCAGACGTTGGAGAAAATCGGTCAAGTGTTATTTAAACATTACTTCATTGACAACCCAGAAGCCAAAACCTGGCCCAAAAAATCCCTTGATGAGATTGCCGGATTTTTGAACGGAGCTGCTATGCAAAAATTTCCTGCAGACAATTCCGTAAATAGTCTGCCCGTAATAAAAATTCGCGAAATGTCCACTGGAATAACCGACAGCACCGACCGCGCCACAACTGACATACCAGAAAAATACTTGGTTAACGACGAGGACATGCTTTTTTCATGGTCCGGCACACTTATTGTAAAAATATGGACCGATGGCGATGGAGCGCTTAATCAACATTTATTCAAAGTTACCTCTGAAATATATCCGCAATGGTTTTATTATCTATGGACGAAACGCCATTTGAAGAGATTTATTGATACAGCGGCCGGAAAAGCAACAACAATGGGACATATCCAACGTCACCATCTAAAAGAAGCCAAGGTGTCGGTACCAAGTGAAGCAGAATTGCGAGCATTGGATGCAATATTTAGACCACTTCATGAACTTCAGATTAAGAATTCGATTCAGACACGAGGTCTTTCTAATCTTCGCGATTCGCTTTTGCCTCGATTAATCTCCGGAAAGATAAAAGTATGAACCCTAAGCCACCATACGAAAGAGTCGAAAAGGACTTGGCCACAAAAACCGTTTATCATTACGTCGATGAGCGAAATAAATTAAATATTAAATCGAAAGAAGTTTTCAAAAAGACAAACAGAGTCGTCTTCTATCCTTTCGGTCGAAATGGAAAGCCGAAGTATGAAGATGTAAAAAGAATTGTTTTTGTAGGTATGCCCGACAAGCTACCGAGGGGGTTTTCCTCTTGGTCGCGAGGATATGGTTTTACCAAAACATTATCGAGATTAGTGAAGCCGCTGAGCAAAAAGAATAAAGATTACGAAATAATTATTGGACCCAAGATAACAAACAAAATATCAGGGGGTAGGGTCGAAATTAACTCAAAACAGTTAGATTTAGAGTTTCCGAAATTTTCATCTTTAATTGAAAGTCACAACAAGGAATTAGACGCTCAAGCAGTTGATTCTCTTGGCAGACTGTATCCGGGAGATTTTAAGCCACCTGTAAATAGATACAAAGAAGATATGCTGAGCAGATTTGTAGTAAGGAGTGGTATTAAAGCAACAGACCTTTCCAGGAAAGACGTTAATGCATTACTTGAACTGACCAGGGATACAGATCAAGATGAACTACTTTCAAATGAAGGGGCAGTGCTCCAGGCCCGGGAAAGAATTGAGAAGTTTTATATTGAAAATGTAATCGAGGAGTTTGAGAAAATATCACTGCAGAAAAATGAGAGTCAAAGCCTCGAAGAGAGATGGCAAAAATTCTTTAAAAGATATAATTGGATATTTTCACAATTATTTTCAAGTGCAGTACTATTTTTTGAAGACAAAGCGTACGTTGGCGGTAAATCTATAGACAATAAAGACGGGAAAGTGGCCGACTTTGTTTATAAGAATTCTCTAACTGACAACGTTGCAATAATTGAAATAAAAACACATAACACACCCCTGCTCAAGAAGCACGCCTATCGAGGTGAGGATGTTTTTGCGATCAGTAAAGAGTTAAGCGGCGCAATCAACCAGGTGCTAGACCAAAGGGATAATCTTCAGAAAGAGTACTATGAGCTTAATAAAAAGGCTGATAAAGAATTTGAAACCTACAACTCAAAATGTTTGATTGTCGCAGGTAGCGTGAAGGGTAAGAACAAGCAAAATAAAAAGGCATTTGAACTACAGAGATCGAACAGTAAAGATGTAGAGGTTGTAACGTTTGATGAAATTCTTATGAAGCTCAAAGGATTAAAAAAGATCATTACAGGCAGGGATAAATGAACGAAGATAAGATTGAGAAATCGATGATGGATATTCTGGGTGAACTTGGCTGGGAGACTTTGCATGGGCCGGACATTGAACCAGACAGAGCCAATGAAAGGGAGTATACTGATGCGGTTCTAGGCCGCAGGCTTAAAGAAGCAGTCGCTAGAATAAACGCCAACATCGCTGCTAATTCTCGCGAAGAAGCCATTAAAAAAATTATTCGCAGTAAAGAACCAACACTGCTGCTAGATAATAGAGATTTTCACGAGTTGCTAGTTAATGGTGTAGATGTGGAGGTTCGTGATAAAGATGGTGAAATCCGTACCGATAAGGTTTGGCTCTTTGACTTTGAAAACCCTGATAACAATGAGTTTGTAGCAGTTAATCAGCTCACCGTAAAGCAGGGTGATCATCACCGCCGGCCAGACATTGTGCTATTTGTAAACGGATTACCGCTAGTGGTCATTGAGCTAAAAAATGTAGCAGACGCTAAGGCAGATACCAAAAAGGCGTATCGACAGATTCAAACCTACAAAGATGAAATTCCAGCCCTCTTTAGATTCAATGAGCTATGCATAATTAGCGACGGCATAGACACTGGTGTAGGCACAATAAACTCGAACCTTGAGCGCTTTATGCCCTGGAAGACAATCGATGGGGAAAAAGAAGCAGGAAACGTGCCCATGCTAGAAGTCGCACTTCGTGGCATGTGCGCCAAAGACCGGCTGCTGGACATCTGCCGGAACTACATTGTGTTTGAACGCTCGGACAGTAGCTTTGTAAAAAAAGTGGCGGCTTACCACCAATACTGGGCGGTGCAAAAAGCCGTAGCGAGCACCACCAAAGCTACTAAGCCAGAAGCTGACCACCGGGCTGGAGTGGTATGGCATACGCAAGGCTCTGGCAAATCGCTCTCTATGGTGTTTTACGCCGGCAAGCTGGCGATGGCGGCGGAGCTAAAGAATCCGACTATTGTAATCGTAACCGATAGAAATGACCTGGATGGCCAGCTATTTGATACTTTTGCAGCCTGCCAAGACATATTGCGCCAAGAACCAGTACAAGCACATACACGTAAGGAATTACGCAAACTGCTAAACCGAGAGTCTGGCGGCGTGATCTTTACGACAATTCAAAAGTTTGCGCCGGGCGAAGACAATGACAAGATGCCGGTCCTAAGTGATCGGAACAACATCATCGTGATTGCCGACGAGGCTCACCGCAGTCAGTACGGGTTAAAGGCACGCATTCGCCAGAGCGATGCGCAGCTAGTGTATGGCTATGCTAAATACATGCGTGACGGGCTGCCATCTGCTAGCTATATTGGCTTTACCGGCACCCCTCTTGAAAGAGACGATAGATCCACACCTGCGGTATTTGGTGATTACGTAGACATCTATGATATCCAGCAAGCCGTAGAAGATAAAGCCACTGTGCCAATTTATTATGAAAGCCGCCTAATTGACCTGGGAATGGATGAGTCTACCAAACACTGGCTGGATACTGAGATAGAAGGCTTGCTGGAGGGAGAAGAGGTATCACGCCAAGATCAGCTGAAGGCTGAATGGACCCAAAAAGAAGCAATTGTAGGTAACAATGAACGCTTGCAGTTAGTAGCCGAAGATATCGTAAGACATTTTGAGGAGCGGCTGAGCGCAATCGATGGCAAAGCTATGATTGTGAACATGAGTAGGCGGATTGCAGCTGACTTGTATGAAAAAATTGTAGCCTTAAGGCCGGAATGGCATAACGACTCTGATAATAAAGGCTTCATTAAGGCCGTAATGACTGGCTCTGCCTCTGACGATCAAGCCCTGCAGCCGCACATCCGCAGTAAAGATAGGCTGCGCCTACTCGCTGCACGCATGAAGAACCCTGAATCGGATATGAAGTTGGTTATTGTATGCGACATGTGGCTAACGGGCTTCGACGTGCCCAATATGCATACAATGTACCTCGATAAGCCTCTGCAAGGCCACAACTTGATGCAGGCAATTGCTCGAGTAAACAGGGTATACCCAGGCAAAGATGGTGGCTTGGTGGTTGATTATCTAGGAGTCGCATCAGCCTTGCGTGAAGCTTTGGCCGACTATACCGCTGGCGGAGGTACAGGCACACCTACTATCGATCAGACTGAAGCGGTTGCGATAATGAAGCAGAAGTATGAAGTGGTGCGCGACTTATTCCATGGTTTTGACTACAAGCGCTACTTCAAGGCAAAGACCAACGAGCAATTACAGATCATCCTGGATGCTCAGGAGCATATTGCAGGGTTAGAAGATGGCCCTAAACGATTGAAGCGGCATGTGGTTGAACTTGGAAAAGCTTTTGGGCTGGCCATGCCACATGATGACGCCATTACAGTACGTGAAGAGGTAGCGTTCTTCCAGGCCGTCAACGCGCGGCTTGAGAAGGTTGGGGACCCACGCGGTGGCCCCTCTGACGAGGATTATCACTTGGCAATTCGTCAAATAGTAGATAAGGCCATTGCCCCAATAGGTGTAGTAGATATTTTTGCTGCGGCTGGACTCGAAAAGCCTGAACTTTCGATACTCTCAGATGAGTTTTTGGCAGAAATGCGTAGCATGGAGCGCAAGAACCTTGCTGCAATGACATTAAAGAAACTACTGGAAGATAAGATTAAGGTTCGATTTAAGCGCAATAAGGTTAAAATGGATAGCTTCTTTGAAATGCTAGAAGAAACATTAATGCGCTACAAAAGCGGCACAATTGAAGCAGCCCAGGTGGTAGAAGAGCTAATAGAGATTGCTAAAAAAGTACGCACAGAAATTGAGAGCGAAGAAAGCAGCGGGCTAGGAGAGACAGAAATAGCATTCTATGACGCGCTTATAGCACATGGTAATGCCCACGAGATAATGGGAGATGAAAAATTGCGCAATCTAGCCAAGCTTTTAGTAGAGCGTGTTCGTAAAAACGTATCTGTAGATTGGAGCTTAAGAGAGAGTGCGCAGGCTAGATTAAGAGTTGAAGTAAAGAAATTGCTCCGAGAATTTGGCTACCCGCCAGACAATCAGGCCATTGCAACAAAATTAGTACTTGAGCAAGCCAGCCTGTTCGGCGATGAGTTAGCGTAATTTAAGCTATTGCATACTTGCAAAATGGAGTATACTGGTGCGCAGTAGGTTTCTTGCATTAAGTGTCTCTCTTTAAAGGACGGGCAAGAAAGAATGGTCGTCCTACAGGAAACATTAAAGCAAGGAACGAATAAACAATGTCGAGCAGATTATTTGTAGGCAGCCTTTCGTGGGACACCACTGAAGAGCAGCTAAAAGAAGCGTTTGAAGCAGTTGTACCGGTAGAGTCGGTTAACGTTATTCGCGACCGCGCTACCAACCGATCCAAAGGATTCGGTTTCGTAGACGTAGCCAGCGAAGAAGACGCTAACAAAGCGATTGAAGCATTGAACGGCGCAGAAGTTGACGGTAGAAAATTGACCGTAAACATTGCCCGCCCAATGAAAGACCGCTAAAGTAGAAGTACAAACACAAAAATAAGGAAGCCCTCCGCAAGGAGGGTTTTCTTATTGGTCTATTACTAATTTTACAGATTGACTACAGGTAAATATTATCGTAAAGTAGGGCGATATTCGCACCTAAAAAACCTACTTTTGAAAGGTGAATAATGTCCCAGGGTTTTGTAGATTTCACTAACGCTTATCTACTGACCATCCAGGGGCATTATGCCTGCGAGATGGTGATTGCGGTAGAGTCGGTCGCAAGAGCCTCTTGTGGCGGCAGCGCCATAGAGAACATCATAGACTTCGGCGAAAGCAGGCTGCTGTTTACGCGAGAGACCAAGGCAATTACCGTGAGCGATGTACTGCCGGAGATACCAAGGAGACAAGACTACATCCACCGGCAGGTAGTTAGCGACAGCCTGGCCCAGATCACCCAACACTTTAAAGAGGTAATGCGCACTATCTACGGGCTGACAGCGATGAGCCCAGAAGAGATTGAGCGCAGGATAACAGACGACGTGGAGGGGTTCTTAACCAGCATCCACGAATGCGAAAAGGAATCGCTGAAGGCCGATAAGGCCCGTAAGATGCGAGAGGCCGCTCCGCTTAACTAAGCCTTGTGGCGCGACTACGTACCCCTGAAAGAGAAGCCCTCTTTCGGGGGCTTTTCTTATTTATCAGACCAATTTTATCAGATCAATTACCTGGTATAAACCTTGGCGGCAGGGGTAAAGGCGCTGACTTGTGCTGCAGTTTTACCCGGGAAGGCCTCAAACTTCAGCTTGCGCCCCTCTAACATCTGCACTAACACCACACCGGCCGCATGCGACTGCAGCTGCACGCGCGCACCCTTGGCCAGCGTCATCTGGCTCCACTGGCTGCCATCGGGCAGAACATAACGGCCCTGTACAAGCTCGTACTTTACTAGGCCGCTAGCCGGGCTGACGGTGGCCGGATCGGGAGCGTTACCTCTGGCATAAAACTGCTTGGCGTCCTTATCGTACAGCCCCATAGAAATCATAAAATGGCTCGGGTCGTAATGGTCGGGGGAGAACGATACCTCTATAGTCCAATCGTGCATGTCTTTCTGCGTCTTGCCCTCCTCGAACCAGCTGCCGCGCAGCTTGCCGTCTATATCGTAATCTATTTGGCCGCTGATGGGCGGAGCCGTACGGGCGTATTTGGCCAGCATCAGGGCTTTAAGCTCCGGGGTGTAGTAGTCGAGCGGGTCGGCGGTGTAGAGCTTCCACGGCTCGTTCTCATAACTGGCTGGGTTCACGAACCCTTTTAGAGGCTTCTGCGTATCCCACACCGCAAAGTCGAGTGTTTGCGAACCGATACGGCCGATCAGCTGACCAGCTTTAACTGGAATATCTACCTGGGCGTAATTGTCCCCGCGCCTGTTTTTCTCGAACTCGGCTTTGATCTCCGGTGTCAGACTGGTCACCAGATCGTAGTAGTACATAAAGGTACAGCTCTGGGTGAATACCAGCCGCCATTCATCGGTAATGCGGCTGCGGACGGTATCGTTATCGTTCCCGCCCTGCACTCTGTGCTGTATCTGCACCAAACGGGCATCGCCCATGGCATAAACCGGGTAGGCATCGCGAGGGGATTTATAATCGGCCGGGGAGAAGTACTGGTGGTCTATGGGAGTCACGTGGCCGCCCACCATCAGCCCGTAGGGAATAATGTGGCTGAAATCGGCCTGGTCCATAGCTGGTTTACTTAAGACGCCCGGCCCCTTACCGCTGCATTTGCCGGCAATCCTGCGGCCGGCCTGCTCGGCCTCACTGCCGCCAAATAGGCTCTTACCTCCGCCCCGGCCATCATGCCGATTGGCTAATATAAAACTGCCAATACCCGCCAACAACACAACAAGCACTATGGCCATAATGATTATTTTTCTCTTATGCCGAGCCCAAAAAGAGGGGAGCATAATCTTTTCTTCCATATCTAAATAATACCGCAATACGCTTATGTTTGCCATAAAGGCCAATTACTGGTAAAAATACCTAAACCTTACAGGGTGGAACCTGAACAACTAAAAAAGGAGCTCACATGAGCTTAGAAGCGCTATGCGCTATGGCCCTGCACAAAGGTGCGGGTGTGTCACTGCGTGAGGTAAAGCGCTCCGAGGCCTACCAGCGTGAGCTGGCTCGTGAGCGTACTCTGCACATTAAGCATCCGCTTGGCACGCATAGAGGGGGTGCACTGAGAGCCGAAGTATTCGGCCATTTGCTGAATGGGGTAGGCGAAAAAACCGCCCTACGGGCAATACGCAATCTGCCAGATTGCAAAACCCAACCGGGCGGCGAAGAAAGCGCCTTGATTACAGTCGTAGGCCAGCACCTAACCAATGCCGCCATTCAGCAGCTCCCAGACAATATCAAGGAAACGGCTGCCACGTTTGGCGACAAGAAAGCCGATGCCGACTTGCAGATATCCCTACTAAAGGGGCTGCTTTACCTCAGGGCCCAGCTGGGTTTGGACAAGCGAGAGGATCAGGAGAATGCTGAGGGTATTTTTCCTCCGGGGCTAGAGTGGCTTGGGTACCTGGAAGAGAAGCGAAAGATAGATCGCTTTTTGCCCTACAGATATCCCTCCTTAGCCGAAGACGAATTCCCAACCTGTCTCGGCATGAGCGCACTCTTAATGGGCTTTGCCAAGTTAACGGGAGCCCGTTATATGTTCTGCACGGTGTTGGAGGATAAAGCAGACGAGTTTTATCGTTACAAAGTGGCGGTACTTGAGGCGATATTGGCCGACCTAGACTTCTACCCCAAGAGCAGTGCAAAAACGATTCTCAGAAGAGCTCTTCTGCAGGGCTTAAAGGTTTCGCGGCGGCTAAACCAGCGCATATCGGACTGGCATCATGGCCTGGCCATTGAGCTGTGTGACGGACGTTGGGCTTACGTTGACCCCTACCAAAGCAGCTTCGGTGTGTTCGGCAGCGAATGGAATATACCGGAAATCGTCCGTTTGCAGAGTAAGTACGGTGAGGTTATCCCGGGGCTCGCGCTTACCGGCTATGACGGCGGACTGCGTAAGCAGTGGTATAGCCGGGAGTATAAGAAAGTACTAGAGGCTTTAAAGCAAGCCAGGAGTCTGCAGTATAATCTGGGCGATTCCGTGCAACGTTTTACAGATATGGATAACCAATTCGAGGAGTTGGTAAGCAGTCACCCTGAGTTTGATTTTCTTAACCGCTTGATACGTGACGCTCTCAAGGTGAGGAAGCTAGAGCCAACTGCAGCGGTGATCTTCAAACTGCTGTTTATGTACCAGCTGAGTAGTAAAAAAGCTAGCCGGCGCGGGCGAGAAGAAATGACTGCCCGATACCAGAGCTTTTGGGATAATCCGGCAGACAGAGAGGAAATGCTTTCAGAGCTGCTAGTGCAGTTCCACTACTATGCGTACTGGAGGGTAGCGGCCAGAAATGAATCTTACGCTGCTAAAAATTGTATTCAGCCGGCACTAGAATTCAGCCGGCCGGATCACGGCCTAGCGCTTGCAACGCTAAGTAATCTGAGCAGTTGGACCAACCAAAAGCTGCCTGCTACACTCCTAATGGAGCATAGCAATAGTCAAATGCTGTGGCACGAAGCTATGAGCCCGCTCCCTGAAATCTCAAAGCTCAGCGCGATAGATCGGGTGATAGTAAAAGACCTGGCCCTGCGCATGCAACGCTTGCCGGTCTTGCACAGAAGATGCCAAACCAAGCTAGCCACACTAGCTGAACTCAAGCAGAAAGTGAGGGGTAATGAGCAGGAAGAGCAAAAAGATAGAAAAGCTGATGGATGAAGGCACTGAGCTTTCCCAGATCATTCGGGAGAACCCAGATCTGATCGATGGTCTCGATGATTTGGTGCCAAAGCGCGTTAAGCGGCAAGCCGCCACCCAGCCGGCTCGTGGTAGCGGCCCCAGCCAGCGTACGCCCATGAAGATGGACGAGCTGGCCGGCTTGGCGCCCCGCTCGTAGCTGGGCCGTACTGGCCCAGTAAAGGCCCGGAGTAATTCCGGGCCTTTTTCATGTTTAAGGCCCTCATAGCTAAGTGCTACGAGGGCCTTTAATTTACAGCTTCTGCTAAAGAGATGTCTTCAGCAAAGTCCGGCTCGTCTGGTTCGTCTTCTTGAATGCGTGTTCTCGTAATCGCAGGCTTTTGCTTGTTCTTAATGCGCTTTTTGGGGTGGCTCTCTTCCTTGGCCTTACTGGTATAACCATTGCGCGCCTTACGCCTGGGCTTGGCTTTTGCTAGTTGGCCGTCGAGCCTGGCTTCGGCCGAGCGCAAGCTAAAACCGAAGTTGCCATTACCCCAGGCCGGCTTGTATACCATGTCGGCCGAGGCCATATGGCGGATCAATGCCAGCGCGTCAAGCGGATTGATATCTAGCAGTCTGGCAACCTTTTCCTCTACCTTACCCCGGGAGCAAAACATCAAGCCATCATGAGCTTTCAGATAGGCAATCATTTCCTTGGCCTGGCGCCGTTCCACCGGCTTCAGCCTGAGCTTACGTATGGGGCCTGGAGCAGGAGTAGGCGCCGGATCGGGCCGGGGGGGAGGTGCAGGGTAAGGGCGATCACTTTCCGCAAGCTCGATTCTGTAAGTGCGCCGGCCTCTTACCTTCCGGTTAATCTGCTTGTTTTCATCGAGCTTTTTTAGCGCGATACTTGCGCGAGCTACCGGAACCTCAAGGGATTCCGAAAGTTTTCTTACAGCAAAACCGCTCTTATCGTGAATCGGCCCCTGCTCTCGCAAGAACCTTATGACTTTATCTTGCAAGGTCACGTATGCCTCACTTTTCTAGGTACAAGAACTGATACAGTTTTACCTTTAGTCAGATTAAAATGCAACCCGGGTCTAATTTTTATATAATAGGGGAATGAAACGATTACTTCCTGGCAAGTCTGATACCGTGAAGATTCTAGGCTACTACCGGCGCTACCGAGTAGCCCGATTCTTGCTATCGCACCCGTTATTCAGAATGATCAGCTTTGCCATAGCCGCAGTGGCTGTAATTATCATCTGGCCGTTGTTTCTGGTGTACTTGGTGTATAAAATAAGCCGTTTCGGGCGTAAACCCAAGGCACGGAAACCGAGCAGTAAGGTAATAGACATTTAACTGTAATTTTGCCCAATCGTATAGTATGGGCCGATAGTTAAAATACCAAAGGAGGTAATTATGGGACCAGAAGAACTTAAAGCCGAAGCAGAACGCAAAAAGCGTGAGGCCGAAAGCCTGCAATCTGAAGTTGAAGACCTAGAATATGAAGCAAGTGAAAAAGAGCAGCAGATTAAAGAAGCCGAATCTGAAATTGCAGATGCCGCCGACCAGCGAACCGAGGCCGAGCGCAAAAAAAGTGAGGCCGAAGACCGCACCGGACTCTTTTAGGCTGCTGCGGGGTACATAAGCGTTTCTGCTATAATGTTGGTATGCAGACTACAGTAGCCAAACGGAGCAGGGGGCTGTTTGATCCGAAGTCAAAAAGTCCGTTTAAGCTCAGCCGCAGCCGGCTGGACCTGTTTTTGAACTGCTCAAGATGCTTTTATATCGATCGCCGGCTTGGCGTAGACCGCCCGGCCGGTTTTCCGTTTAACTTAAACAGCGCTGTAGACACACTTCTTAAAAAAGAGTTCGACATTCATCGGGTAAACGGCACTAGGCACCCTCTGCAGGAGACTTATAAGGTAGATGCCATTCCTTACCAACACCTGAAAATGGATGTTTGGCGGAACAACTTTAAGGGGGTGGAGTACCACCACAAGCTGACCAATCTGATGATATTCGGAGCAGTCGATGATATTTGGATTAACCCATCTCAGGAACTGATTGTAGTGGATTACAAGGCCACTTCAAAAAATGGTGAAGTGGGGATTGATGCCGATTGGCAAATAGGCTACCGCCGACAGATGGAGATCTACCAGTGGCTGTTGCGCAAGAACAAGTTTAATGTGGCCCGCACCGGCTACTTTGTGTACTGCAATGGTCGTAAAGATGCCAAAGCCTTTGATGGCAAGCTGGAGTTCGACATTAAAGTGATTCCCTATAAGGGGGATGACAGCTGGGTGGAACAGGCCATAATTGACGCCCGCCGCTGTCTGGGGGAGGATAGCATCCCAAAGGCTTCACCTTCTTGCGATTACTGCAATTATATTGAAGGCGTCCACACTGTTACCCAGAAGAAGCCCCAGCTCGAACTGATATAACCACCTCTTCTTCCCCAAAGTCCAAGCTGCCGTTATCAGAATCATAACCGTCTCACGCGCTCCAATATTGCTTACTCCTAATACCCCTGCGGGGCGCTGATTTGTTTTACCCGCAAAAAACTTAGTAGCCCGCAACTCTCGTAGGTTGCGTGCGTTTTTGGGGTAAAACCATATATTTATAATCTCTAACACCGGCACTCGAGCGACCTCAAGCGAGGGAGCAGGAAGTAATCTGCTTGCGAGGACTGTTTGAGGGCTGAAAGCCCGAGTTCCGCAGCAACAGATAGTTGGTGCGAATCGAGTGCTGAGCGGAGTGAGCATTATGGGGCGTAAGACCAAGACGGTGCCGGGAGCTTTTTGGTTACTTTTGTGCTCACAAAAGTATCACCAAGAAATATCTATTATTATTTGCTTCTTTGGTAAAGATATAGAACTTAAGTTCTTTCAGAATATTGACTATTTATACCTTTTATGTTAAAGTATTCGCTTTAGTGTAAATCACACTCGATCATTACAAAGGAGCCCTATATGTGGCGCAATTGGCCGTGTGGCCTCATGGTTGTCCTGCTGATGGTGCTGATTCTTGGCACCACGGTACCGGCCCAGGCGGCCGGCGGCGATTCGATCGCCACCGCTCCGGCGGTTCAGTATGGAGAACTGACTACCGGGGGTGGGAAGAAGAAGGAGTTCTGGCGCTTGCCTGTATACGCCGGTGACATGGTGACTTTCAGGTGGAGTGGAAACGGTAGCGGGGAAGACCCCGACCGATCACAGCCTGTAGTTTCGTTCTACGATCCAGCCATTGATGACTACAAGTTCAATATGGCAATAGGACAGGGACGTCAGGAGACTGGAGGGGGGAAAAGTGAATTTACCTTCACGCCCCCATCAACAGGTCTCTGGTCCATGCACGCTGCCAATGAATCAAAATCCCCGGAAGATCTGATGTGGCCGTTTTCGTTCATCGCAACGGTGGAGCATAGTACGGCAATCACATTCATCAGCTATCCCCGTAGGGTGAGCAGCCCGAGGTCCAAGATCTCACTGACAGCCAGGGTGCAATCGCCAGCTGGTAACCCCACAGGCATGTGCGCCTTCGACAAAATTGGCGGCATCGTCCGTCAATTTGCCGAGGTGCCGGTGCAGGGAGGTTACTGCAAAGCGACCTTCCCTGTCAAAGCCAAGCGTTCTGTTCGCTACCGGGTTCGCTACCTGCCAGATAACGGCTGGCTAGCAGACACCGATACTACCAAAGCCATTAAGATTGGCAGCGGTAAAAAGAAGCGGAAGTAGCACAGCCAGGAGGGCTCCTCAGGGGCCGGCAGAAATGCCGGCCCCTTTTCATTTGCATTTAAATATATTGAACTTAAAGCCATAAAAGCCTATAACCAAGCTATGGATAGTGAGCTTTTAGAAAAGATTAAGAAGCTAGAAAACTGGCACGAGCAAGATGAAAAGCTGCATGCCGAATTCAAGTTTACAGACTTCAATGAAGCTTTCGCGTTTATGACGCGAGTTGCCATGCTGGCCGAGAAGATGCAGCACCACCCCGATATGAGCAATTTTTATAACGTGGTCCAAATAACCCTCTGGACCCATAAATATAAGACGATCCGACCAAAAGACGTAGAGATGGCAGAGGAGATAGATAAACTTAGGTAAAGTTTATTAACATATTGCAATGGCCAGGGATGTTATATATCTTTACTAAATTATGAGCACTCGTAATTTAGTAATCGTAGAGTCCCCAGCTAAAGCTAAAACTATCGAGAAATACCTAGGCAAGGAGTTCGATGTGGTGGCTAGCTACGGACACGTACGCGACCTGCCGAAAAAAGGCATGTCTATAGATATTGAGCACAACTTTGAACCGACCTACGAAATATCTCCCGATAAGAAAAAGGTGGTATCTGAGCTCAAAAAACTGGCCAAGGGAGCAAAGACGGTCTGGCTGGCCAGTGATGAAGACCGCGAAGGGGAGGCGATCGCCTGGCATTTGTGTGAAGCGCTGGGGCTAAAGCCAGATGCAACCAAACGCATTGTGTTCCACGAAATCACCGAACCGGCCATTAAACGCGCAGTAGCCAACCCCCGTACGGTCGATAAGCGTTTGGTAGACGCACAGCAGGCCAGACGCGTGCTAGATAGACTGGTGGGGTACGAGCTTTCGCCGATTTTGTGGCGCAAGGTCAAGCCGGGCCTCAGCGCCGGCCGGGTGCAGTCGGTAGCGGTGCGCTTAATTGTAGAGCGGGAACGCGAGATAGAAGCACACGAGGGGGAGGCCAGTTTTAAGGTAACGGCTGAGTTCGAACTGGCCAATGGCAATATGCTTAAGGCCGAGCTGAGCGAGCGGTTCGAAACCGAAGAGGAAGCCCGCAAATTCCTGGAAAGTGTGGCTAGTTCTGAGTTCAGCGTGCATGACCTCACCAAAAAACCTGCCAAGCGCAACCCAGCCCCTCCTTTTACGACCTCGACCCTGCAGCAGGAGGCACACCGCAAGCTAGGCTTTTCTGTAAAACAGACGATGGTACTGGCCCAGCGCTTGTACGAACATGGGCACATTACCTATATGCGAACCGATTCTGTGCACCTTTCTGATACGGCACTGACGTCTTTGGCTGCTTATATTACGAAACAGTACGGCCGTGAGTACACCAAGACCCGTCAATTTTCCACCAAGACGGCCGGCGCCCAAGAGGCCCATGAAGCTATTCGCCCGACCCAGGCGGGGGCTGAAGCGGCCGGCGAAGACGCCAACCAAAAGAGGCTATATGAATTAATCCGCAAACGAGCGGTGGCCTCGCAAATGACCGAAGCCGCACTAGAAAAGACGACTCTCACCATCAGCATTTCAGGGGTAGAACAGACGCTAGTAGCCACCGGGGAAGAGATTAAGTTCGACGGCTTTTTAAAGGTCTATACCGAAAGCCGCGACGAAGAAGATGAAGAGACAGCCGGTATTATGCCGCCGCTCGAGGTGGGGCAAAAACTCTCACTCGCCATCATGCGCGCCACCCAGACCTACCAGCGGCCTAAGCCCCGCTATAATGAAGCCAGTTTAGTGAAGAAGCTAGAGGAGATTGGCATTGGCCGGCCGTCTACTTACGCTCCAACCATCTCTACCATTCAGGACAGGGAATATGTGGTTAAGGGTGATCTGCAAGGCGAAGAGAGGGAGATTACGACACTAGAGCTAGCAAGCGGTAAGGTAGAGGTAAGGGTGGAGCAACAAGCCTTTGGCGCCGACCGTAACAAGCTGATCCCGACCGCCATCGGCGCGCTAGTGACCGACTTTCTCGTTAAGCATTTCTCTAAAGTGGTTGATTACGACTTTACAGCACGCGCCGAGGATGAGCTCGATGATATCGCAGACGGCAAAAAGCCCTGGAATAAGATGATTGCCGAGTTTTATGCGCCCTTCCATAAAACAGTTAAGGAGGCCGAAAACGTCAGTCGCAGCGAGGCAGCCGGAACGCGTGAGATTGGTGCCGATCCAGTAAGTGGTAAGCCGGTTTATGTGCGCATGGGCCGCTACGGGCCGATGGTGCAACTCGGCTCAACCGAAGATGACGCCAAGCCGCACTTTGCGCCACTCCCAGCTGATCAAAAGATGGAAGACGTGAAGCTAGCGGAAGCCCTGGAGCTTCTGCGCCTGCCGCGGATCATTGGTAAAACCGCAGAAGGCGAAGAAATATTTGCCAATTTCGGGCCGTACGGCCCTTACGTTAAGTTTGGCAGCCAATATGTATCGATTAAACCAGATGATCCCTTCAGTATTAAGCTGGAGAGGGCCCTAGAGTTGATTAAGGAAAAAAAGAAGCAAGATGCCGATAAATATATTACGGTCTTCACAGAGGAGGGGATCAAGGTTGCTAATGGCCGATTCGGCCCATATGTAACCGATGGCAAGAAAAATGCCAAAATCCCTAAGGATAAAGACCCAAAAAAACTTACACTAGAAGACTGCCAAGAACTGCTAAAATCGGCTAAAGCTAGGAAAAAACGAAAGCGTTTGCCAAAACCTACAATATAATATTGTGATAATGCACAATTTGCCTTTTTGATTCTTGTAGCACCTACCTGGCTGTGTTACTGTTTTATTAGAATACCTAAAAAGTAGTCGCTGGAACGGCTACTTTTTAATCTATTGAACGAACCAAAACAGCCGAGGGAGGAATAAAGTATAATTATGGGTAAGAAGAGTAACCAGCCGCAGAGGTTTTTCTATGAGGTGCTAGCACGCACCCCAGGTGTGGTTTTACCAGGTCCACTGCCAGGTGGCAAACTCAACCTACCGCTCTGGCTGCAGATTGCGCTCAGCGACATTCGTGCGCTCGCAGGGGATATTGGCTCTATTGCACGCCGCGGGGGACGGATGCTAGCAGCGCCCCAGGCTAGGATAGCTTACAGCCTGACGGCCTTAGCAGCCCTTACTGCTGGGGGAGCAATGGCCGCCTACATTGCAGTCGATACCATGGACAAGTATGGCTCTTCGCTAAATAATCCAGCCCTCATTATGAACCACAAGAAGACCGGTACCACAATTCTAGACCGCAACGGTGTTGTGCTCTACCGCGGATTTGGCGCCACTGAAAAACATAATGTTCCGGTTACTAGTCTGCCAGAATCTTTCAAGCAGGCAACTCTTGCAGCCGAAGACTCTGACTTTTACGAACATCACGGGGTTTCTATTAAAGGTACCAGCCGGGCGATCTATCAAAACCTTCGCCATACAGCTAGCGTCCAGGGCGGCTCAACTATTACCCAACAGCTTGTTAAAAACACTTTGCTAACATCCGAGCGCTCATTCGTCAGGAAATATAAAGAATCGGTATTGGCTGTGGAAATGGAGCGCCGCTACAGTAAGGATGAGATCCTGCAAATGTATGTGAACAGTATTTATTATGGCCAAGGAGCCTACGGTATAGATGCAGCCGCCAGAATCTACTTTAAGAAGGCGCCTCAAGAATTGACGCTTGAAGAGTCCGCGCTGCTGGCCGGCCTGCCGCAGAGCCCAAGTATTTACGACCCTAACGTCAGCGCGCAATCCGCCAAAGAGCGCCGCGATTACATAATTGAACGCATGCGCTTACTTGGTATGGTGGGGGACGAGCAGGCCCGGGTGGCTGCCAGCCGGCCAGTACAGGCCCACAGTCAGGAGGTAGTGATTCGCGCACCTCACTTCGTCTTTTATGTGTTAGACCGCCTGCGCAGTATCTATGGCACAGAGATAGTAGAAAAGGGTGGCATTACCGTTACTACCACGCTCGATTACAATAAGCAGCTAGCAGGGGAGCAGGCCGTACGTGAGCAGGTGGCAAAACTAGCCGGCAACCACGTCACGAACGGCGGACTTGTAGCCATGCAACCGAAAACCGGAGATATTATTGCGATGGTCGGTAGTATCGACTACCACCAGCCGGGGTTCGGCAGCGTTAATGTTACCCTAGCGCAGCTGCAGCCCGGCTCTAGCTTTAAGCCGATTACTTATGCCACTGCCTTTAGCAAGGGCTGGCATGGGGCAACCCAGGTGGACGACAAGCCTCTGCGAATATCGCAGGATAATGGCGAAGTCTATGAGCCGAAAAACTATGACCTTAAGTATCGCGGGCCGGTACTTCTGAGGCGGGCGCTGGGCAACTCACTAAACGTACCGGCTGTGCATGTGCAGAAATTCGCCGGCATCCACGATACGATCGGTATGGCTCATAATCTAGGTGTTTCGCGACCCAGCCTGGTAGATGAAGGGCGGTTTGGCCTAAGTCTGGTACTGGGAAGCGGGGAAGTGCGCCCTCTTGATATGGCTACCGTTTACGCCACTTTTGCTGCTTCTGGCACCAAGGTGTTGCCGCGCTCTATCTTGAAAGTAGAAGATAGGTTCGCCAGGAATATTACCAAGGAGGCCCGGCCAGCACCCAAACAGGTGATTGATCCGCGTTTGTCCTATATGATAACCCATATTCTCAGTGATAATAAAAACCGCGAAGAGATCTTTGGCGCTAACTCACCACTGGTGCTTTCGCGCCCAGCAGCCGTTAAAACCGGTACTACTAATGACTTCCGTGATAACTGGACTATTGGCTACACCCCCAGTTTCGTCACAGCCGTCTGGGTCGGTAACAACGATCATACACCGATGCATAACGTAGACGGTATTACAGGAGCAGCGCCGATTTGGCATAGATTTATGGAAAGCGCCCTGGCTGGCACTCCGGTAGAAGAGTTTACTAGGCCAGAGGGGCTTGTAAACCTCAAAGTCTGCAAAGGGGACGGAGGATTGGCCGATGCAAATGACGCTAGCGCGATAGAAGAGGTTTTTCTGGCTGAAAACCAACCCACCAAGCGTTGTGGAGCTAGCGGCGAACCTAAGCCGGTTCTGGTAGAGGCCCAGCCCAAACCCAAGCCAGACACACCTGTAAAACAAGCTGAAGCCGCTCCGCCTGGCTGTGGCACTGGTGAGATAGGTTGTGGAGGCGGAACCCCACCACCAGAGGAACCTAAGAAAAAAGAGGAGCCAACACCGGATCCAGGTGGCGACTCGGGATCTGGCAGCGGTTCTGGTTTAGGCGGCGGAGGCGATACCTAGTAAACTTGTTGACACCGGTAACCAGTTATTTTATAATTTATCTAGTTAAATGACGTTTTATCAGTGACCAATGCCACAAAGTACAATTACCAAACGGCTGCCCAGGCAATCCTGTCTAAGCTGAAAACAGAAAGAGACCGGGAAATAGTTGCCGGTCGTTTTGGCTTGGGCATGCCCAAGCGTCAGACTCTAGAAAAAATAGGGGGTAAGTACGGCATTACACGAGAGAGAGTTCGCCAAATCGAAAAATCGGCCGTTGCAAAACTCAAGGCCGCACAGGTCGACGGTATCACCGAAGCCGATAGTATTTTAGCTAATCACTTAAAAGACCTAGGACACGTTAGCGAGCTCGACAAGATTGCCGAACGCCTTGATGTAGACCCATCCGAGCACACCTACATTGTATTTTTAGCCACCTTGGCACCTTCGGTAGCCGTTATAGAAGAAAGTGATCACTTTAAACCAGCCCTGGCCTTACTGCCCGACTACCACCCAGAAGCCGTCAGAAGTATAGCCCAGGAAGTAGTAAAGCAACTCGAAAAAGCCGGCAAACCGGCCAGCTTAAGCTCAATTCGGCCGACAGTCTCGGGTAATGCCAGCGAAGAAACCTTGCATAATATTGCTTCTATCTCCAAACAGCTAGCCAATATGGATGGCCGTTGGGGACTGGCGCATTGGCCGGAGGTTAACCCGAAATCGATCAAAGATAAAACCTACATCGCTTTGGCCCGCCATGGCAGCCCGCTGCACTTCAGCGAAATCGCAGACCGCATCGCCAGCCTTGGCGAGCGCAAGCGTACCGTAACAGTCCAGGCCGTGCACAACGAACTGATTAAAGACCCCAGGTTTGTACTGGTGGGACGGGGAATATATGCCCTCCGTGATTGGGGCTACACCCCTGGTACGGTAGCCGATATTATTACTGAGATTCTGCGCGAGGAAACACCATTACACAAGAATGAAATCGTCAAGCGGGTACTGAAGAAACGCCAGGTGAAAAAAACTACCATTGTCCTGAACCTGCAAGAGAAAGATCAATTTACGAGGGTCGCCAAAGCGACCTATGCACTAAAGTAAGGACATTATGGAGGGTATACTAGGTCCAATTCTGCAGCTACTGGGAATCATACTATTCCAGCTTTATGGGTGGGTCATAATTGTAGCTGTATTAGCTTATTTAATTTGGCAGAACCGCCGGCGTGTGGAGTGGATCAGCCAGACGGATAATGTCTTGCTGATGATTGAGGTTCCGAAAGATAACGATAAAAAAGAACTTTCGGCCGAGCAAATGTTTGCCAGTCTACATGGAATACTGCGCCCTAAAACAGAGCTGCGCAAAGAAGGCTCTCTGCAAGAGCACATCAGCTGCGAAATTGCTTCGATCGAGAATAAGATTCATTTTTATGTCTGGACCCCCAAGCACTTAAAGGATTTCGTAGAGGGGCAGATATATGCTCAATACCCGAATGTGCGCATCCGCGAGGGGATAGAGGATTATGCTGCCGGGCAGCCAGGTGAACGGGTAGTGCATAGTACAGAGCTGACCCTTACCCGCGATGAGGTACTGCCTATTAAGACCTTTGTTTCTTTTGAGGTAGACCCACTTGCCGGCATTACGGCTGTACTGGCCAAGCTCGACCAACCAGGCGAAGAGATGTGGGTGCAGGTGCTAAGCCGGCCAGAAGACGACTCCTGGCAGAATAAGGGGATGAACTATATTGAGCAGGTAAAAAGCGGCAATATGCAGCTTAAATCTGAGTTGATTGGCCACCTGATTCAGTTGCCAGTTTATATTCTGTCTAATTTCTTCAAAGCACTTTTTGAGCCGCCGCAGCAGGCAGGGGAGAAGGGCGGTAAGTCTGAATCACTTTCTACCGGCCAGCAGGCAGCCGTAAAGGCGGTGGAAGCTAAGGTGGCTAAACTAGGCTACCAGGTAAAAGTGCGAATTGTTTACTTGGGCCCAACACCCGAGCTGGCCAAGCAGCGCATCCAGGCAATAGTCGGCGGATTCAAACAGTTCAACACTACCAACCTCAATGGGTTTACGCCTAAGCGCACCACATTTGACCACGACATATTAAAAGAGTACCGGGCGCGCCTGTTCTTGGATGCCGGTTATACACTGAATATCGAGGAGCTGGCCAGCCTTTACCATTTGCCGCACACCAGCGTAGAAACCCCAAATATGGTTTGGACCACCACCAAAACGGCCGAGCCTCCATCTAATCTACCAACGCTTGAGAATACCGATGCGGAGGATTTAAGTCTATTTGGCGAAACCAACTTCCGCGGCCACAATACCAGATTCGGCTTTAAGCGTATTGATCGCGGGCGGCATCTTTACATCGTAGGCCAGACGGGAACAGGTAAATCGAAACTTTTAAACCTGCTTAGTCTGTCTGACATTTACCACGGGCAGGGGATGGCGATAGTTGACCCCCATGGCGACTTTGCTACCGATATGATGGAGTTCATACCTGAAAATAGGTTAGACGACGTGATTTACTTTAACCCAGCCGATCGCGAGTTCCCGATAGCCTTTAACCCGCTGGAGGTTTCGGACCCGGCCTTTAAAAACCATATTTCGTCCGAGATGGTAGGGGTGCTGAAGCGGATGTTCGACTCCTGGGGGCCAAGACTGGAATACATCCTGCGCTACACGATCCTAGCCCTTCTAGATTACCCTGATTCAACCATGTTGGGCATTACCAGGATGCTGACCGAGAAGGAGTTCCGTAAAAAGGTGATAAAGGAAATCCAAGACCCTGTAGTTAAAAGCTTCTGGGTGAATGAGTTTGCCAGCTGGAATGATAAGTTTGCCAATGAAGCCGTGGCACCAGTTCTGAACAAGGTGGGAGCCTTTACGGCCAACCCGCTGGTGCGCAATATCATCGGTCAACCGAAATCGAGTATCGACCTGCGCAAGGTAATGGACGACGGCAAGATATTAATCGTTAACCTCTCGCGCGGTATGGTAGGTGAGGACAACGCAGCTATATTAGGTGCCCTAATGGTTACGAAGATCCAACTAGCGGCCATGGGCCGAGCCAATGTGTCGCTTGGCGAACGCCGGCCGTTCTACCTCTATGTCGACGAATTCCAGAACTTTGCTACCGATTCGTTTGCCGTAATTCTCTCTGAGGCCCGTAAGTATGGCCTAAACCTGACTGTAGCCAACCAATACATTTCCCAGATGCCAGAGACGGTCAGAGATGCCGTATTCGGCAACGTCGGTTCGATGGTGACCTTCCGGGTAGGCGCCGAAGACGGCAGTGTGATGGGTAAGTACTTTGAGCCGATTTTTGAGCCGGGTGATTTGGTAAAACTGCATAACCAGGAAATATTCATCAGTATGAGTATTGATGGCGAAAAGGCACTGCCATTCTCGGCTAAAACTATTATGATGCCGCAGCCAGAAAACGACCTGAGCGCGCGTATTATCGACAGCAGCCGGCAGCGGTTTGCTTCGGGGCGTGAAGAGATTGAAAAAGCGATCGTTGAGTGGTCAAACGGCGGACAGGAAGCTGGTGCCTCAGATGCAGCCAAGACTAAATCTGCAGATGAACAAAAACCGAACTTTATCCGCAACCTTAAAAACCCCGAGCGGCGGCATGGATCTGGTAACCAGAGTCGATCTGGGCACGATAGAAACCGTAATAGACCGAATCGGCCGCATCAGAATGCAAGCCAAAACGGCCATCAGGGCCAACAGAAGCGGACAGAAGAAAAGCCCGGAGCAGCGCCCAAAAGCGTTAATCATCGCAATTTTGTAGTGTCAGGAGCTACCCGAGAGCAGGCAATCGGGCAGGGTGAGGAAGTATCATTGCGCCATGATAAAGACTAGGGCGGCAAGCGAAGAGAACTAGGCCTATTTGATATATGTGCTTGTGTCGCACAATGTATCTTTTGCGACATAGTAATCTTGATAGATACTGGGGGTGATTACACCTGGTAAAACAGAGCTTACTGGTTATATATACTTAGCTAGGCTCGTCCTTCCTCTCTTAGTCCCCATACTGACCCCCTAACTTCCCGCGTTGTAAAAAACACGCAATCTCTAAATAGTGGTAACTCTGACACCTCATATCCCCTGCCCCATTAGTAAAACCCTAATGTTTAATTACAGGCTGAGCTCTGTGGTAAATGTTGACAAGCTCATGTGAACAATAACCGAACAAAGGGAAGGGAAGTGCTACTTGTAGTATGCCTTCTGTTCTATTCTAAGATCGATATATTCGGCCGGGCTTTTCTTCTGCGCGGCCAGGTGGCTTAGAACTGCCTGCAAATCCTGGATTTGCTCCCCTGCTGGGCGAGTTGTATCAAACTTAATCACAAACCCTTTACTGGTTTTTACGTGGATCTCGCTGGTAGTCTCGGGTACTTGCATTTCGGTAATTGTCAGCTTGGTTTCGGGCAGGCGGCTAGCAAGCTCTATGCAAAAAGCTACAAAAGCAGACGGAGCGACCCTATCCCCCTTTTTCACCGGCAAATTTGAGCTATCGTGCACAGCCGGTAACTTGGAGTACTCTCCCCTGCTCTCGCCCAATACCACCCCCTCATTATCAAGCAAGTAGAGGCCGCTCGTGGTCTTCCAATTTAGACTAGGACTATGTTCGGTTATCTTAACCGTAAGAGTTCCGGGGAGGCGACGCTTAATTACAACTTTTTTTATACCGGCTTCTTTTGCTAGCAAATCACCCTCCAGTGCACTGCTGTTAACCATCAATAAGCTTGAACCAAACCACTGCCGGCTTAAGCCTTCCCCCACTAGCCTCTGGATTTTAGCTGGCGGAAGACTACTGGTACCATCTACCTTAATCTCACTTACCTTAGTGATACGACTCGCACCGATCAGAAGTAAGAAGGCGGCAACGACTAGTATAGCTATTTGCAAAAAGTTAGCGACCTGTGGCAGGCGCCGACGCTTTTTTGCACCTTGGTTACGAATATAGACCGGCCGGCCTATCTTGCGAACATGGCGGGAAGGTCGCCTCATCGGCTAGCCTCCCTATTTGCGGCGGCTACTTTATAAATCAATTCCGCTAAATGCCGATCGGCATCTGGCACACTGAATTCCTTGATATTACCAGCCAGCGTCTGCTGATCAGATTCTGATTCCATAATCTGATCAATTTGGGCCACAAATTGCTCTGGTGTTAAGCGATGCTCGTAGAGAACTTTGGCTGCACCAGTGCGGCTGAGAGCTTTGGCGTTCTCAATCTGGTGGGCCGCCATTGCTTGATTCGGTATCAAGATAGCTGGCTTAGCTAGAGCTGCTAGCTCGGCTATAGTACCGGCTCCGGCTCGGGCCACTACTAAGTCGGCGGCGGCATAAGCCTGCCCTATGTCATGAAGCAAGAATGACTTTACGACATATCTCTCTTTATAAAGAGGATTAAGTTGTTGTAAGTGCTGTTGCACCGCCTCCAACTGCTTTTCACCCGTGACGTGAATTACCTGATATTTCTCTAACAACTTGGGTAGGGCTGCCAGTACAATCTCATTAATCGCCCTTGCTCCCTGACTGCCGCCGGTTACCAGTATTACAGGCAGATCGCTACTAAGACCAAAATAGTTTAGCGCCTCGGCAGGCAGATAGCCCAAGATATCTTTACGGATAGGGTTACCGGTAAACTCCAATTTGGACTCGTCCCACTGAGGATACTTCTGCACTGGAAAGCCGACGGCAATTTTAACGGCTCTTTTTGCCAGAACACGATTGGTAAGACCGGGGCTGATGTCGGACTCGTGGATTAAATAAGGGATACGCAACAGGCTTGCCGCAATCCCAACCGGCAACCCGACAAAGCCGCCCTTAATAAAAACAGCGTCTGGCTGGTAGGCGCGCAGTAGTTTGAGGCTCTGGATAACACCAGCCGTAAGCTTTGCCATATCGCGGGTATTAAGCGCCAAGTTATAGACATCCAGCATGCGCCGGATGCGGCTGTGCGCAGGATTGCGCCGGTACTTACCCGCTAGGATTGGCGCAAAGTCTATGCCGGCAGAAGAAGCAATCCTCTGCTCCAAACTCCCCTGTTGGCCAATATATAGGACCTGAATGTTACCGAGCGGTTTTAACGCTTCGACCGTTGCCAGGATCGGCGATATATGCCCGGCCGATCCTCCGCCGCTTGCGACTATCTTCACTTGCTACCTCTCTTACTGTGTACTTAGAAATATTCTGCAAAATACCGGCGCCGGCCAGCATAATAACCAAACTGGAACCGCCATAACTAATAAACGGCAAGGGGATGCCAGTCAATGGTACCAATGCGATCATGGCGGCAATATTTATAAAGGCCTGAAACATAAAGACGGTTGTTATGCCGGTAGCTACTAGGCGGCCAAATAAATCAGGTGCCGCAGCTGCAATTTTAAGCCCGCGATAAATTAAGATACTAAACAGGGCAATTATTAAACCGGCGCCAATAAAACCAAACTCCTCAGCAATTACGGCAAAGATCGAATCGTTCGAAGCCTCAGGCAAATAGCCATAAATCTGAATGCTCTTGCCGAGCCCCAGACCGAACAGCCCCCCGCTGCCGATAGCAATTAGGGCTTGGTTGATATGGTAGCCGCCCGCATCAGTATTCTGGCTGGGGTTCAAAAAGGCCGCCACGCGAGACATGCGATGCGGAAAGGTCACGATTGCCAACCAACCAGCTGCCAAACCGGCGCCGGCCAACACTAACAAGTGGCGTAGCTTAATCCCAGCTACGTAAAACATGGCAATAGCAGAAAGAGCTACCACCATCATGGTGCCCATATCTCTCTGGAAGACTACCAATAAAATACCCGAGAACACCAGCATAAGGCTAAATGGTACGACCCCCTCCCAAAAATTAGTAAGCTCCCTGCCGCGGCGCTCGAACCAAGTCGCTAGGTAAAAAACCAAGGCAATCTTAAACAGCTCAGCCGGTTGGAAAGACCACGAGCCAATTCCAAGCCACCTGGTTGCGCCATTGCGCTCGAAACTCAGACCGGGAACCATTAGGGCTAGCAAGGCAATGATAGAAACCACCATCAGGGTCGGCGCCCAAGACCGCCAGCGGCGATAATAAATAGAAGAAGCTGCCAGCCAGACTGCAAGGCCAATAATTACATTCGTCAGCTGACCGCGAAAATAGTAACCAGAATCGACCCGTCCCAGCAGCTTTTGGCTTAGCGCAGGGTTAATGTTGTACATCATAATTAGCCCGAATGCCAACAGCACAAAGATGGTGATAGCCAGTACATAATCAGGCCGATGCCCTCTAGTGCTTACCGCCCTGCTCATTACAGTGCTTTATTACCCAGCAGACCTAGTATCAAACCCGCAGCTGCACATACCTGACCTACAACCCAGAATCGCATCGTAACCTTCGTTTCGGGCCAACCAAGCGCCTCAAAATGGTGATGTATGGGGGCCGACAGGAAAATTTTTCGCTTAAACAGCTTTTTGGAGAATATCTGCAATGCACTGGAACCGGCCTCAACTACAAAGACCGCACCAATAATAGGCAGAACAGCTATCGCGTTGGTCAGGGCCGCCACCACCCCTAAGGTTGTACCAAGCGCAAAAGCGCCTGAATCCCCCATAAAGAACCGCGCGGGATAAATGTTAAACCAGGTATATGTCAGCATAGCTCCTACTACCGTGGCGCAAAAGCCGGCAATACCGAAGTTGCCCTGAAAATAAGCGATAATGGCAAATGCTCCAAAGGCCGTGGAGAGTAATCCGCCAGAGAGGCCGTCTAGCCCGTCTGTGATATTTACGGCATTTGCCGTAGAAACTACTACCGCAATAAATAGCGGAATATATAGCCAGCCAATATTAAAATCACCAACTGCAGGAATATGGATCAAGCTGTAGCCTAGCTTGTAGTAGAAATAGATAGCACCGGCCACAGCAATGCCCAAGATTAAACTGAACTTTATCTTGCCTCGCATACCGGCAATTCCGCCAGTACTGCGGATATTTAAATAATCATCGAGCAGCCCCACCATACCAGCCGCTACTAGTGTAAAGATAGGCAGCCAGGTCTGCTCACGATCGAGGTTAATGGCCAGGGTTACCAACCCAACCGTCAGAATAGTGACTATACCTCCCATTGTCGGTATGTTGCGCTTGTGTTTGGCTGCATGAAGCTTTTGATAAATCGGAGCCTTCTCGCCAGTGATGGCGTGGGTTCTTGACTGCTTCCACCATTTATAACGATAAGCGATCTTGGTATAGATCGGAGTTAGTATCATCGAAAGTAAAAACCCGGCTATAGCCGCAAAAAGTATATGTGAGAGAGGTATGATTTCAGCGTTGTTTAGGAAGTTCATTTCTGTAATTTTAGCATATAAAGTATCAATCATGGCTTAACCCGAGGGCGCAATCGCATAATATTTCAACAGCCACCTAGTGATATTGGCAAACACCGGCACGGTAGTTTTTTCGGCAAAATCATTGGTTTGGGGTTCACTAACCCTAACAATAACAACGAACCTAGGGTCTTCCGTCGGAGCAAAGCCGACAAAACTACCGATATTCTTATTCTCTTCATAGCCTTTGCCATCGAGTTTTGGCACCTGGGCCGTACCGGTTTTACCGGCTATATTGTAGCCGGGAGTTTTGGCCATCCAGCCAGAACCCCGCTCTACTACCACCTGCATCATAGCCCTGGTCTCACGTGCCGCCTGTTCGGATATCACCTTGTCGCGAATCACTTTGGGCTGAGTTTTTGATACCACATTCCCATCTGAGGCAATCGCTTGATCGACCAGGTAAGGCTGGTATAGTTTGCCGCCGTTAGCAATAGCCGAAGCGGCCGTTACCATTTGGATCATAGTTACCGAAACACCCTGGCCGAAAGTCATATTGGCATAGTTCACATTACTGCTCTTGGGCGGGTTTACATTGCCCTGAGCCTCATAGGCCTGCTCAATACCTGTACGCACCCCGAAGCCAAAACGCTTGGTAATATATTCATAAAAACTCTGCTTGGCCGCCGGGGTGATCTTGGTAGCATCCGTGCCCATGCTCCGTAGTATGAATATGACGCCGGTATTGAGAGAGTCGCGAATTATATGTGTCATAGGGGTATTTGGGCCCGACTTTTTATCGTGGGCGTTTTTGATAGTGTAGCCGTCAACCTCGTACGAGCCGGTGTCATCATATGTAGTATCGGTTTTGATCTTGCCGGAATCCAGGCCGGCTGCCATAGTGTAGATTTTAAACCCTGACCCTGGCTCAAATTGGCTGCTGACCGACTCGTTGCTAAAAACCTTAAAGTCTTTCGTCTTGCCGTATTCATTCGGGTCAAAATTAGGATAGTTGGCCATGGCTTTTACTGCCCCCGTCTTCGGGTCCATTACAATCACACTGCCGCTTTTGGCCTTAAAATTATCCACCCCCTCCTTCAAAAACTTCTCTACCTGGGCCTGTATATTACGATCGATAGTCAGAACGTAACTGGTACCGTCAACTGGCTTTTTAAGTGTATTACCAGCAGTTGCAATAGGTATGCCGTTAGTATCGGTCTTGGCTTTTTGCAAGCCACTCACGCCCTTAAGCTGCAAGTTAAGAAAGCCCTCTATGCCGTACTGGCCATTCCCTTCAGTATTGACGAATCCCAGGACCTGGCTACCGAGCGCCCCCTCCGGATACACCCGATAATCTTGGTCTCTTAGCCCGACTCCTTTAAGATTTAAAGCAGAGATTTTTTGAGCAGTGGGAGCATCGATCTTGCGCTTGAGCACAACGTAAGCGCCTCCCTGCTCCAAAGCCTTCATGTAGCCTTCTGGCTGATCACCTGTAGCACCGGCTAGCAAAAGTGCCGTTTTTGGCTTGTTATGAATCACACTCGGGTCGGCATAGAGTAGCTTCATGGTCTGGTTAAGGGCTAGTGGCACCTTAACCTCGCCATCACGAATAAATATCTCCCCCCGTTTTGCGGGGATTTCATATTGGCGTTGATGTGCCGAGTTGGCCATAGCTGCGTAACGGCCATGCTGCAGAATCTGCAGATAGACTAAACGCAGGCCAATCAGTACACAAATGCCAACCAGCAAAGCCTGGAGTGCAAGCAGGCGTCTTCTTTGCTGTAAGCTGTCAGAGTAATTAGTCACTTATTCCTACTGTTTAACGTAAGTGGGGCGGGTCTCAGGCTCCATACCCTCAACCGCTTTGGATGATTGAATATTTTGAATCGAAGACAGTCTGGCCGCCTCTACCTCAAGTGCCTGCTTGGCCTGTAAGGCAGTATTGCGCTGTTGCTCCAGTTCGGTCACTTTATAGCCAAAAACACTGGTTTTAGTAATCTGGGTCAGGTATAGCAGAGCCAGTACGGCAATGGCGGCAACTGCCACGAAGCTAAGTGAAACTGGGCCGAAGTTAATTTGTGATTTACTGCGGTAGAGATTTTGATTCCTTCTAATAGCGTATGTTGCTGTGGTCATTTTTTATCCTTTTTGTGTTTGTTTTCTTTTGGGGGCGAGTCCGCAAATTTTTGTGCGGACCGCCCCAGGAAGCAGAATTACTTCTGCCGTTTGATCACCTGAACCTTAACTCGTATGGCTCGGGCGGATTGGTTTTTGATAACCAAAGTCACTTTTGTCCCCTTTTGTTTGTTTTTATTTTCACTGCGGCCCTGAGCTTCGCGCTGCGGGCACGCGGGTTGATAGTATCGTCAGTTGAACCCTTAACTGCCTTTTTGGTTAGAATTCGGAGGCTGGCAGTATGACTGCATGTGCAAACCGGTTGTTTCGGCGGGCAAATGCAATCCTTGGATTCGTACGTAAAGAAATTCTTCACTATTCTGTCTTCTAGCGAATGGAAGCTAATAATGGCTAATCGGCCATTTAGCGCAAGCAGCTCTACCAGCTTTGGTAGGGCTTGCTCTAACTGTGTAAGCTCGCTGTTGACATAAATACGTAGTGCTTGGAAGGTACGGGTAGCTGGATGGGTATCGCGGTCTGATCGGACAACTCCTGCGACAAGACTCGCCAGCTCGGTCGTAGTAGCTAGTGGCCGGTGGGCGGCAATCCGAGCGGCTATGGCTCTTGCCCGGTGCTCCTCGCCGTAGGTATTTATTATCTCGGCTAATTTTGCCTGCGGATAACTGTTAACGACTTCGGCGGCTGTCAGCTCCTGAGAGCTGTCCATGCGCATATCAAGCGGCCCTGTGTGACGAAAGCTAAATCCGCGCTCGGACTCATCTAGCTGTGGTGACGAAACACCCAGATCGAGCAAGATCATATCTACTGATTCTCCGGTTTCAGTCAGCCTTTCGGCTGCTGCTAGAAAATCGCTCTGTATAATCTCTGCCTTCCCGCCAAACCGCCCCCCTAGCCATTTAATGGCTCTAGGATCCCGGTCTGCCAGTATCATCCGGCCACTTGGGCCGATGCGTTCAGATATTAACTGCGCATGGCCGCCGTAACCGGCTGTACCGTCAAAGTAGCTCTGCCCAGGTTTTGGGTCCAGGAGCTCTATAACTTGATCGGCTAAGACTGCTTGGTGTATAGGTGTTTTCATTTTCAAGGTCACCTATTCAGCAGCCAGCTTTTGTTTGAAGTTTTTGTTTTTTGGAACGTTTCCGCCAAGAGATGGCGGATGTTGTGGTAAGGAATGTGATAATTCCTTATTACAATAGGTTGCTTATAGCAACCGAGACGTTTGTGTGAGGTGGAGTTTTTGTTAGAAAGAACGAGGATTTTGCGGATCCTTATAACCGTGGTGCTGACTGCCAAATAGCTA
>DATLOE010000008.1 GCA_035536395.1 Candidatus Dormiibacterota bacterium | reverse complement strand
ACGAAGACCGGGCTCCTGCGAAAGCACCCGTAGCCTCTGCCACCCATTGGTAGTTTTCCTTGATCTTGCCGAGCTCCTTGGCCTTGGCCTTCGGGTCATCGGTATCGGCCAGATCGCGGTAGACCTGCTTGTCTTTCATCGCACTCTTGTCGCCGCCCGGCCAGATGCGCCAGGAATCGTTATCGATCACATCGGCCACTACCAACTCGCCCGTCTCGGCATCCCTGCCGCATTCGATCTTGAGATCGACGAGGGCGACGTCCTGCTGCGCCCAAGCCTCTTCAAGCGTCGTAAAGACATGCTCGGTGATCTCGATAAGTGTCAGGATCATCGGACCAGTCAAGTCAGCGAACTGGCTTTCGGCCAGTGACTGTTCAGCCATGAAGCCCTCAGCAAGCGGCTTACTGGCCACGAACCGTAGCAAACGACGACTGGCAAGATCGAGCACCAGCAGCGGATCGTGATTGGGGTCATCCTTCTCGAAGAATTCAACCATCACGTCCGGGAAGATGGTGCCTTCGACCACATCCGGGCGGCGCTTGAGGTAAGAACCGGTCGCAATGCGACGAGCCACCAGCTCTAGTGGGATCATCTCGACATTGCGGGCACGGAATGTCCATTCGTCGAGCTGACCTCGAAAGTGAGTCGGAATCCCATGGGCCTCGAGCAGTTCGAAACAATTGGAAGTAGTAACCGTAGATGCCCTTGCCTTACCTTCTAGCTGGTCGCGCTTCACACCATCACCGGCTGTAATATCGTCCTTGCTCTCAATCAGTACCTCGCCAGGATTCTCTGAATCCTGTCTGATCACCTTGGTCTTACCTTCTGTTAAAACAGCACCTTGCATCATATTCAACTCTCCTTGAGGTCGATGTTGAACTCCGCTTGTTTGTTGTTTTTGGATATGTACCGCATCAGAGAAAGTTCAAGGTCGTGATCGCCAATAGCCAGAATCTGGCAAGCAGCAATGGCCGCGTTCTTTAGCCCCGGCTTACCCACACCGGCCGTGAGCACCGGTACGCCCGGTGGCATGTAAATGCACGAATCTATACCGTGCTCATCTAGCGGCACCGCGATGACCGGCTTGGCCATTAATGTGCAGCCAGCTAGAGCACCTGGAAGAGCGGCAGCCATACCGGCAATGCCGATGAATACCTTGGCTCCATCCTGGCAGGCCCCTCGAGCAAAATCCTCCAGCGCCATCAAGTTGCGATGGGCCGAACAGACCGACACTGAGTACTCATAGGAGGATCCTTCAAAGACTCGATCCAGTATGTCGGTCATCCCTGATGACCTTACAAGATCAAGATCACTCTTGCTACCCATAACTATACAGACTTGGAACAAATTACCCTCCAAGTTGTCGAGGAACAAAAAAGGCAGAAAAACCCGCCTGGCAAACATTCTACACCTTTTAACAACCTAAGAAAACGGCTAAGATTTTGTAACGGCCTTGATATGCCTTAGCTGCGCGTCTGCATCACAAAAGGTTGCGCCTACGCCAGCTGCTAAAGAGACCTCCACATCTTCAAATTGCTGAGTACCAAATCGTTTTACAACCGTCGTAGCAATGATCGGCGCAAGCTTAGCCGAAGCCAACACTACAAACTCATCGCCCCCGCGCCTAAATGTGCGCTCACCGTAGCCGAACTCCTCTGCCGCGTCTCTGATAACATGGGCGATTCTAACAAGTACTCTATCGCCCTCCTCGTGGCCAATTACTTTATTAACCTGCCCGAAATTATTTACATCTACCGCCACTATTGCCACATGCGGGTTCTTCTCGGCCTCAGGCAGAGCTTTATCCAGTGCCTTGCGGTTAGCCAGGCCTGTCAAATGATCTATCTCCAACCGCCTATGCAAAAGCCGCTTTTCTTCCGTACCCTCTGGGTACACGGCGTGAGCGATTTTTTTCCTTACTTTAAGTATTTTTTCCTTCATTGTCTTGCCTGTAATATATAATACCGCAACTGTAAGCAGTTTGCTTTTTTACCCTGTAACTTTAAACTGTCTTTATGGCAAAAACCCAAAAACATATTCCCTGGAGTAAATACCTGAACAAGCTAAGGCGCTGGCACCGGCTCCACCTACTGTATGGGCTGCTGGCCCTTGCGGCGGTCATCGGTCTAATCAGCCTGGCTGCCCCCGGCAGGGAACTAAATGAGCAGACAATTAGCCGCGACCCCCTACGTATTGAGTTCGGACGGCTTAGCCGTGAACTAGATGAGTTTAAACGGACCAAAAGGAAGTATAACGCCCGCTATATAGTTACCAACCGTTATATTGATGAAAAAATTACTGATATTCAGATAAATATTAATTCCGGTGAGCGGCAGCTGGCTGACAGGCAGATTAAAGATACCCGCAGGCAGCTAGCAGTCTGGCAGGAGCAGCTGGCAAGAGAGGTAGCCCTAAAACATCCCGTAAATAACTCTTCCTTGCACGAAGCCGTAATACCGATTTTGATGTACCACCATACCCCAACAGATTTTGAACAGCAGCTTTTGACACTACGCCAAAAAGGCTACACCACTATTACTCCCGATCGCCTAGCCGCAGCCCTTAAGGCTGGCCTGCCGTTGCCGGGCAAACCGGCCATTATTACCTTCGATGACGGCTTTGCCGACCAAGTGGTGGCTTTTGAATTGCTGAAAAAGTACCAGATGTCAGCCACATTTTATATCGTAAATGGCGGCGAAGGCAGCCAGTGGTGCATCGGCAGCGGGCGGCGCTATAACGATCCGGCCCAGCCCTCCGGCGGCTGCGGAGATGCCTACCTTAACTGGAACCAGGTACGAGAACTGGATAAAAGCGGGCTTATAACAATAGGCGCCCATACTATTGACCATGCCAATTTAGCCGGGCTTTCGGCCGAGCAGCAGCGCGCTCAAATTAACGGCAGTAAGGCCGGAATTGAGCTGGAGCTAGGGCACCCTATTTACCACTTTGCCTACCCATACGGCTCGTTCACGGGTGAGACGATTCAAATAGTAAAAGAAGCCGGGTTTATTACAGCCGTTAGCACCATACCAGGCAGTGTCCACGCGCGCGACACGCTGCATACCTTATACCGGGTGCGAGACGCCTACTCCTTGCCGTAACGGCAGAAGTTTCAGTTTTCAGATACCAATTTATGTCATTACGGTCTACTGCAGACCGTACACCATAAACTAACTACTGTTTAACGCCGAGCTTGGAATTAATATAATCAAGCACATTGCGAGGAGTCAGATCGGCCTTAATTAGGTAATCAAAACCTAGAGCCTGCGCCTTCTGCTGGTCCCCGGGCTGAGCCGAGTTGGTCAAAATCACCACTTTAGTCGCCTTAAAATCAAAGCCGCTGCCCTTAAGCGCTGTCAGCACTTCAAAGCCAGACAGTTCCGGCATATTCAGATCGATCATCACTAAATGCGGACGAATAACTTTAATCTTCTCAAACGCATCGCGGCCGTTACTGGCTGTAGACACCTCATAGCCGGCGCTACTTAGCTTGGTGTTGTACATTCTGGAAATAAACGGATCGTCTTCGGCAATAAAAATTTTTTTACCGTTTTTGGATGCGGGCGCCGGGCGGGCCTGGGATTCCTCCGGATCTGTAACTCTTGCCATTACTGCATTCTCCTGTATTTGGTCATAGTATAACTCATTGCTTATTCTGGTCTAGAGGCAGCTTAAAGCCAAAGGTACTGCCCTTGCCTTCCGCGCTCTCAAAAATTAAGGTACCTCCTTGATCTGCAATCACTCGCTTGGCCAAATACAGGCCCAGGCCGGTGCCATCGGGGCGCACTTTGTGGGCGTTTTCGGCTCGAAAAAACTTCTTAAACAGTTTGGCTTGGTCGGCTTTTGGCACGCCGATGCCAGTATCTTGCACTTTTAGCACAGCCTGGTCACCCGCACGCTCTAGGGTAACCGTTATGCGGCCTTTTTTGGTGTAGTATAGGGCGTTATCTATAAAATTCATTACTACCTGGCGGGTTTTATCTTCATCCACATTCAGTGTAGGCAGAGGTTTGGCCGGAGGGATGAATTCGAGCTTTAGGCCCTTTTCTTTAGCATGGGTCTGCAGTTGAGTTGTTTCTTCTTGGGCCATTTTCTGCAGGTCTACAGCCGTCCGTTCTATCATGAACCGCCCGGCTTCCATGCGTGAGATATTCAAAAGATCAGAAATAAGGTGCACCATGCGCTGAGCACCGCCATAGGCGTATTCTAAAAACTCTTTCTGGTCCTTACCCACCTTACCCACGTCGCCGTCGAGCATCATCGAGATATAGCCTTTCACGGTTGTGAGTGGTGTGCGCAGCTGATGTGAGGCCATAGAGATAAACTCGTCTTTTGCTTGGTCTAGTTCTTTTAGGTGCCGGTTAGCGGTCTTTAGGCGTTTGGTGGCATCCTGTATACCCTCGTACAGCAGGGTGTTATCTATGGCTACACCAATAGCACCGGTTAGGCGCTCGAGGAGGCTGGTTTGAAAGTCAGACAGCTGCC
>DATLOE010000007.1 GCA_035536395.1 Candidatus Dormiibacterota bacterium | reverse complement strand
AGCCGATCCGGAAAGAGTGGTGTCTGCGATTTTGGTCATACCGCCAAGGCCCGTCCAGCCTCCATTGGCACAGCCACGGAATTGGCTGGAGTTTGAATTATAGTAAACAGCTCCATTAGTGCAAGTAGGGTCGCCAGTCGTATTCTTTGTACCCAGTACCAACAATACCGGCGTGGCTGAGGCCGAGCCAAGAGTGATCTTAAGACCTGATGTGTCGGCTGTCAGTAGATTGGTGGCCCCTGAGTCAGTCTGGATAACAAAGGCTGTCGTACTTGTTTTATTAATCATATTAGTACCGGTAAAGGTATTAGCGGCACTTAAGAGTGCTACATTACTACTTAAGGCACTATCTGCTACCTTGCCGGCTGTTGAGATGGTATTAAGCTTAGAGTCAGTAATAGAGCCGGCTAGCTCGGCATTCTCTATCAGTTGGCCGAGGAGAGAAACGGAGGAGTTTAGTCTGGCATTATCTACAGTGCCAGAAGTTAACTGGGTGGCATTTAGGGAGGTAAGTAAGACTCCGGAAACAGCTGGCAGCTGGGTGGAGGCGTTTAGCTGGACTAACTGAGAAACACCATTAAAGCTATTGCCTTGGATGGTGACATTGGAGCTTAGTGCACTATCTGCTACCTTGCCAGCTGTTGCGATAGTATTTAGCTTGCTGTCTGCAATACTGCCAGCCAGTTCGGCATTCTCTATCGTTTGGCCGAGCAGAGATACATTGGCAGACAATCGCCCATCAGCTACGGTACCACTGGATAAGTTGGTGGCATTCAGTGAGGTAAGGGAGGCACCGGAGCCGCTGAAGGAGCCGGCTATGATGGTACCGGATACATTAATATTACCGGTCTCTTGAACTCCTGGGCTTGTGGCCTGCAGTGAGGCACAAGTGCCGTTGGGGCAGGTGGCAGTACCACTGGGGCCTTGGGAACCGGTTGGGCCGGTTGCACCTGTAGCTCCAGTTGAGCCCTGGAGGCCCTGTTCCCCTTGCGGGCCGGCTGATCCTTGGATACCTTGGGTGCCTGGTTCGCCTGGCGAGCCCTGCAAGCCGACTGCGCCTTGAGGACCGGTTATTCCGGCTGGGCCGGTTTGCCCGGCAGTGCCCGTCGCACCTTGTTCCCCTCTTAGGCCGCGCTCGCCGGGGTAGATTAGATACTGGTCGACAAGCAAACCGGTTCCCCCGCCGATGAGAGCAGTGGCCAAGACAAGCGGAACTAAGCGGCTAAGTAAAATCTGCCCAGCCGAAGAAACGCCAATAGCAAAGGGTTCACACAAAATGATATTCAGTTTTGATAACTTGTTGTGTACCCGGTGCAATAGATTATTAGGCTCTTGCCTCATCACACCTAAAAAGTTATAGGATTACATAATAACTCTTATGTTTATTAAATGCAACTTTTTTTACCCCTGATGCACAATCCCGTGCTCATCTACGTAAATTTCCCCGGGGATAATATAAGACTTATCGGCTGATGCTGGTGCAGACTCTGGCGGCGGCGAGGCGGCGGCTGGAGCAGAAGTTGCTGCAGGCGGCCTGGGGTTGGTTTTAACTACATCCGATATCTTCGTGCTGCTCGCTTGTTGGGCAGCTGGGTTACCTTGCACCGGCTTTACCGCCTGTGGAGCGGCCGGTGTGGTTTGATTTGCAATTGGTGCCGGTTTTACAGCCGTAGTAGCAGTCGGTGGTATTGGAGACGCTTGCTCGGTTTTAGCGGGCGGGCTGGGCGGAGTTTCTTTAACTGGAGCTGCTTCTTTCGGCTGGTACAGAGGGACTGGCCGTGAAGTTTGTAAACGAACCGATATATCGCTTTCTGCCTGAGGCCTGGCTAGCCCATGCTTGGCCGCAGAAAGCTGTTTAATGGCTAAGCCCATCTCGGCATTGGCAACCCCCAACGGCGGCAGCGCAGTAACGCTAAACGGCTGGGAGGGCACCCCGCCAATCATCATCTTCATCACTGTATTAAAGTTTGGCAAATTAATAATGTCGCGCGCGTCAAACACCGGAGCAAACTGCTTTACTAAAAACTCTGCGTCTTCCGGCCCACAGCGGTAGCTGGCAATTGTACCGACATTGCCAAACACAGACTCTTTTATCTCCTCCGTCAGCTGGCCGATAAACTGGTTGGCCACTACTAAGTTCAGGCCGTACTTGCGCGCTTCGCTTAGAACCTGGGCAAACGAATCGGTCGAAAAGCTTTGGAACTCATCTACATACAGGCAGAAATCCGGCCGCTGAGCCGGGTCTGCTGCCGCCCGGCTCATAGCCGCCGCCTGAAACTTAATGACCAAAATCATACCCAAAAGCTGAGAGTTCAGATCCCCCACCCTTCCCTTACTAAGGTTCACAATTAGAATCTTCTTCTGGTCCATAATCTCGCGCAGGTTAAAGGCCGATTTGGTCTGGCCTAAAATGTTGCGCATCATCTCATTGCTAGCAAAAGCGCCGAATTTAGACACGAACCACCCCAGCATCTCGCTCTTATGATAATCACTGGTTTGAGCCATTTCTTTGGTCCAAAAATCTACTACAGTTGGGTCGGTAACGTGTTTGAATTTACGTTTTAAGAATTCATTGTCGGTAAAAACCTTGGGGATTTCGATTATCGTAGCCCCGGCCGGATCGGCCATTAAAGTTAAGGCGGCGTTACGATACCAATGCTCAAACCGCGGGCCAATAATGCCAGTCTTGCCAGGGTCATACATCTTATAAAGCATATTAATGCTCTCTTGAATCAAGAAATCTTTTTGAGCCGGGTTGCTGAATTCGAATAAATTCAGGCCGAGCGGGTACTCGGTATCGGCTGGATTAAAGTAAATCACATCCTCCGCCCGGTTTTTCGGCACCATGTTCATTAGCCTCTCAGCCGTATCGCCGTGAGGATCGATAAATGCAAAACCGCCACCAGCCAGCATATCCTGTACCGCTAAATTCTCTAGTAAGGTAGATTTACCTGTGCCTGTTTGGCCAACTATATAAGTATGCCGCCGCCGATCGTCAGCGCTCAAGCGAATCTCTTTCTTGGCGCCTCTAAAAATGTTGTAACCGAACAGTAAGCCGCCTGGCGAAGTGGCCACTGGTCCGTCCACTTGCTTAGATCTCTGCTGCTGAAGTCTGGAGGTCGGTATATATTGCGAGTCGGGCAGATGGAATAGGGTCGCCAGCTCCATGCTGTTTACAATATTATTGTTTAATTCTGGAGGGAAAAACCGAAATATAAAAGCCGTAGCGAGGCCTGCTATGTCCTTGGCCTCCATAAACTTGAATCCGTTCATGCCGGGTGCCTCAAATAGCGCGAAGGCATTAATAATATTACGCAGCATTACATGCGAACGGTCATAGGTCGGAGAAGATGCCAATACTCTAATTAATATCTCGTATGAGGGATGCTTGGTCTTTTCTTCGATCTGCTCCAGTATCGATTCCTCTAGCTTGCTTGGCCGGTAGACCTGCTCTTCCTGGTGAGCCTGAGACGGCGCCTTCCAGGCCGCCTTAGCTAGTGTACCCGGTGTAATACTGAGTGTGCCGCGTTTGGTGCGCCTTTTCTTGGCAACTATATCAAGCGCGTGTTTAACCCAGTGCCGGCTAGACGGCCTAAGCATCACCTGCACAGCTGCCCCCTCGCCTGGCTCTATCTTGCTAAGAGCGTTCAGTAATGCCTCAAGTGGATCGCGCTCAAGGGTTTCGTAGGTAGCTATCGGGTAGGCGGCCTCATGCTTGAGTGTCAGCTCGCCGCCACTGGTGCCGGTTAACTTGCCTTGGGGGTTAAAAATGTTGTGATCTTCGACCTCCTCGAGCCTGGCTCCAGGATAGGCTGTTAGAATCGCCTGTTCAATGACCTCCACCATAGATACCGGTACAGCCGCAAAGAAGTGCACCAGGCCGTTGCTGGCAATAATTTCAAAAGCTATATGGCGCTGCCCATAAAAATTACTTCTAAAGCCTTCTTGCGCGGTACCAGTAATTAAATCGTAAAGCACTTCGGCTTGGGAAATCTTTTCTTTTAACACATCTCTGGCGTCCCTATGAGGGTTGTCTGCATGATCGGTCGGGGGTGGCAAGTGGATTAAGAGCGGCACCATTTTCAAGCCGCGTTCAATACCCTTGGCCCTCCTAAGCGCTCTTCTATATGCCAAAAAAGCGATTCCACCTAGAATCAGGCCGAAAATTATAAACGCAATAACCAAAAACAGTATATTACTCACGGGACTTACTTCACCTCACTATATTCTAGCCTTATTATACTCGGGTTTAATAAGGCCGCCAGATGGTAGACTGCAAAGTCTGCGAATGATGTAAAAAATACATTACTGACCTGGTTTTTCAGGTTTCTTAACCTCATGCCCATACCTTTTCTTCAAATAATCTACCTGTAGTTCCTCAATTGCTTCTTCTTCTAGATATGGATCGTTCTTTGTCTGCTCAACCACCTTATTAGCTTGATCCACCCACTCCTTTTCTATTACATCCACGTCTTCGGCTAGTTGAGGGTTAGACTGCTCAGACATCGATGCACTAGCCTGCTCGCCCTTGGCATATGTCGGCACAGTCGACTGCTGGGCGGGAGGGGTCGTCAAATTAGAATCTTCGTCGGTCGGCGGAAGAATTGGCGGAGTATCAGCAGTAGCAGGCGGTTCGGCCTCAGGTGGAATGGGAGCCGGCTGGGTATCGGGCTGAAACTCCGGCATTTGTGCCGGTTCTAAATTAGGATTTGGCTGAATATCAGGTTTGGGCTGCTCGTCCATTTCTTCCTCACTTTTATAAAAATTATACCACTTATGGTTAGCAGTGAGAAGCAAGAGCGAGCATACAATTCATATATTTTAGCCAGATCAAGGAAGAACGAGTAGCGTATTGAGGCGTATTGAATATACGCAGAAAGAGCAACGCAGGTGATGACGCCGAAATGGCTGAAATAGGTGGACTGCTAGCTGTGGATCCAGACGGGCGTGCCCACCGGCGCCCACCCAAACAGAAACGCCGCCGCAGCCTCCGGCATATTCACACAGCCATGTGAGCCGCCGTAGTAATAATCTGAGCCGCCGAACTGTGAACGCCAGCTAGCATCATGCAGCCCGTAATCGGCATGGAACGGCATCCAATACTTCACAAATACGTTGTAGTCATAGCCTATGGCGTAGCCATTAAGGTTGCGGTTGGTCTGCTTATTATAGATTGCGAACATACCCTGAACTGTTGGGAAGCCCGCACCGGTAGCGCCACTTGTAATTGGAGTTTCAAACACCAGTTTGTGGTTGTCATATGCCCACAGACGCTGGCTGCTCAGATTGATCTCTATGTACTGCCCGTCCAGGGTCGTGACCCTACTATATTCCGTTTTGTAGGCAACGGGTTTGGTCGGGGCGGCCATAGCAAGCGCTTTTTGATCGCTCAAGGATTTAATTATGGCTTCCACCACCGGCGCCTCGTTCAGCATCAAGCCATCGGTTCCTGCTCTCTCTTCGCTCGAAACTCCGTTTTCTATTCGGATTTTTTTATTAACCGGCTTCACATAAATCGCGTTGGCCACTGATTGCAGGTAGAACCGAACCTTGTCGGCATTAATCTGAGGCTTTAAACCCGGCTGCTCCGCTGGCAAGGCTTTCTCGTAGGTAATCCACTCTCCTATATCAGCTGGTGAGGGAGAAAAGCTTTTATCACCATGAGTGATTTTAATCGGTACGGCCAGCAGTTTTTGAGTCTGATCTACGACTGGCTTCACATGTTCTTCCTGAATCCTAGCGGCCTGTATGGTTGGGATGATACTTATCAACTGGTCGCCTGGGTTAGCAACAGCTGATTCTAGCAGCCGCTCCATGTCTGAGGCATTAATAGCCTTGCCATCTTTATCGGGCTGGATCTCCGGCTTGCCACCTTTAATCACAATCGCGGCATCTATCGGAGCGACCCCTGTTTCCTGAACAATTTTTGCAACTAGCTGGCTTTTGGCCGCTTGGTTAAGCCGGTAAGCGTAGCGCAAGTCACGATCGGTACGTTGCTGAACAAGCTCCCAAGGCAAAAAGCCGCCGTTGCGACCCACCAAATAAGCCGACTCAACCGAGGCACCCACATCATAGCTAGCCCCTAGCTCCTCGGCGGTAATTTGATACTTGCGCCCGGCAGCTTCGATCTTAATGGTGTAACTGCTTGTTCCTTCAAGCAGCCTCTGCTCGGCCTGATGCCTGGTCATACCCCCGACAGATATGCCCGAGAGCTTTACGCCCGGATATATTTTGCCAGCATAAGCTGCCGATAGCCCTAGCTGCAGACTGAAAGCCGCAACCATGATGGCACCCGCAACCAAGACGGATTTTCTTACCAGATCCGTATGGCGATTAAGCCTGAGTTTAATCTCTGGCCAAAGGGTTAATAAAGACGATTTTGCTAGTTCCAAGCTTTTTTATTTTTTAAGCAATATTAGCAACCAGCCAATACACCGCTGGCTTAATAGTATTATAACGCTTATGCTTCTGATTTGGCTAGTCTTTGATAAATCAGAGCGATTACTTCCTGGGTGCCGCTCCAAACCGTTTCTTCAGTAAAGCAAGCACCTTCTTCTCCCCCGCCTCGGCTTCTTTATCAGTCAGCGTTCTATCCATAGACTGGAAATGAAGCCTGATAGCTAGGCTTTTATGGCCCTTGGGCAGATCTGATCCGTAATAGTCACTAAGGAATTCGGCGCTGGCCAGCTCTGAAGCATTAATGCCCTGCTCAATCTTGTTCCAATTTATATCGCTTTTTAGCACAATCGCAATATCGCGCTCAATGGATGGATAGCGACTGGCTTCTCGGTACACCCTGGGTATAACGGCAGACATAAGTCTATCCCAGTCAACTTCCAGATAGCCAATTTCTGCGCTAATTTTATGGCGTTTAGTCAAAACCGGATGCAGCTGGCAAAGCAAGCCGATTACCTCTGTGCCGGCCTTAATAACAGCCGCATTGGCCGGATGCGCCATAGTCCCAAAAGCCTGGGGAGTAATGCTTATCTGCAGGTTAAACTCTCTGGCCAGGCAATCGAGCGCCCGCTTAGCGCTTTTATACCCACCGGCCTCGGTACGAATCAACACCCCTAGTCTCAGGGGTTCTGCCGGCAGCTTGCCTTCTCCCCGGCTCACATAGACCCTAGAGAACTCAAACACGCCGAACTCGCGACTATACGAGCGATTACGTTCAGCTGTTTTAAGCAAACTCGGTAGCAAATCTGAGCGCAGATACGCCTGCTCGCTAGAAAGCGGGTTCTTAAGCTTCAGGTGTCCGGCAGGCTTTGCTCCAATGTCTGCAATCTGCTTTTCACTAATGAAAGAGTAGGTGCTAACTTCAAAGAGCCCCAGTGAGCACATAATATCCTTAGCTCTCCAGATCGCCGACCAGCGCTTATCGAATGTAATTG
>DATLOE010000006.1 GCA_035536395.1 Candidatus Dormiibacterota bacterium | reverse complement strand
AATTGCCTGTGGTTTCCACCCTGGCAGGGTGGCCGGCAGCTTATCGTAGCCAATTAATTTAATAACTTCTTCGGCTAAGTCCGCTTCGGTCTTAATATCTGGTCGCCACCAAGGAACTGTTATCGATAATTTCTCTTCGGTAGATCTGTGAGCCTCAAAACCGAGCTTTTTAAGATTATCTGCCGCTTCTTTTGCAGTTAACTCAATACCAAGTATATTACTGATACGTTGCAATCTAGCTACGATCTGGGTTGCCTCTGGCTTGGCACTCATTAGATCTGCCGGTCCGGCTATTAACTCGGCCGAGGCGAGGTCTTTAAGCAGTTGGACGGCTCTGGCCAAGGCAAGTGGCGCCAGGTCTACCGGAATACCGCGCTCAAACCTGGCCGAAGCTTCCGTTCTCAACCCATGCCGAATAGCCGTCTTGCGTACAGATGCCGCATTAAAGCTAGCCGATTCCAGTAAAATATCGGTTGTATCGGCACTGGTTTCCGAATTCTGCCCGCCCATTACCCCGGCAAAACCAAGCGGCTTCTGTTTATCGGAAATCAAGAGATCTTCCGTATCCAGCTTGCGCTCCACTCCATCCAAGGTCACCATGACCTCACCCTTCTTCGCCCTTCTAACAGATACCGGCTGCATTATCTTGGCGGCGTCAAAAGCATGCAACGGCTGACCAAGTTCCAGCATCACGTAGTTGGTGATATCTACTACTACGCTAATTGGCCTGATCCCGGCGGCTTTTAGGCGGCTTACCATCCAGTCAGGTGAAGAGCCGGTATTACTAACCCTCAGGTGCGCTAGCATGTATCGCGGCACCAGGTCCCGCTCCGGAGTTTTTACCACGACCGGTGCACGTGAGCTCTTTATTTGTTCAGGCTCTTCAAACGCAACCTTCTGCCCGCTGTGGGCCGCTGCCTCACGGGCTAGTCCGACAACAGAATTTAAATCCCATCTGTTGGGGTAAGAGGTGAGATCAATAAGCTCACGGCCCTTAATGACCCCACCAAGACCGCTACCGATCTTGGTGTTATCAGGTAAAACAAGTATTCCGGAGTGGTCACTGCCTAGACCTAGCTCCTGTTCACTACAGATCATGCCCTCGGATTTTACTCCTCTAATTGAGCTATTCTTAATCTCGAGGCCGTTTGGTAAAACTGCCCCTGGTAAAGCTACTGCTACTTTCTGTTTTAGGGCCACGTTAGGGGCACCGCAAACCACTGATATTGTTGTATTTTTTACATTGACCTTAACGATTTTTAACTTGTCAGCATTAGGATGGCTATCTATAGCAACCGTTTCACCCACCACAATCTGGGTATCGAGTTTACCTGGCTGCACGATCTCTTCTACCTCTACCCCAGCCAGCTCTAGTGTATCGGCCAGTTTGCGAGCCGTAAGCTTCTTTTCCAGATATACGTTTGTCCATTCAACGGGTAACTTCACTAGAACTGCTCCAGAAATTTAAGGTTTGGCCGCCAAAACTCTCTAATATCAGGTACCTGGTGTTTAATAGCGGCTATTCTCTCCAGTCCGAATCCAAAGGCAAACCCGGTGTACTCTTCTGGGTCGATGCCGACATTGATAAGCACTTGAGGGTGAACCATACCGGCCCCGCCCAACTCCAGCCAGCCGGTATTGCCGCAAGTACGGCATCCCTTCCCTTTGCAAATCACACAGGTGGCATCGACTTCTACCGAAGGCTCGGTATACGGAAAGAAGCTGGGCCGCAGCCTAATACCAGTATCCTCACCCAATATCCCTCGCATCATCGCCAGTAAGGTGCCTTTAAGATCGGACAAAGTAATGCCTCTATCAACCACCAGCCCTTCTACCTGGTAGAACATCCAGACATGGCTGGCATCTTCGTCCTCGTTCCTGTAGGCCTTGCCGGGAGAAATAATCCTAATCGGCGGCTTATTTTGCTCCATATACCTTATCTGCACACTGGAAGTATGGGTCCTAGGCAGGTTACCCCCTTCAAGGTAAAAAGTGTCCTGCATATCTCTAGCCGGGTGGTCTGGCGAAATATTTAAAGCATCAAAGTTATACCAAGGGGTTTCGATCTCTGGCCCCTCAGCTACCACAAAGCCCATTTGCCAAAACACTTTTACAATATCATCGATCAGCTCCGTCACAGGATGGTGGTGACCCCAGCCCCCTGCCCCTACAGGAGCCGTTACGTCGAGTTTTACATCACTCAGCTCGCTCTCTACTCTCTCCTGCTCAAGACGCTTACTGGCGGCTCTAATGGCCGCCTCAGCTTGGTGTTTCAACAGGTTAGCCTCCTTGCCGGCTTGTGCTTTTTTAAGTGCTGGCAAAGACCCTACTCGTCTTAGCTCCGCTGTAATCACTCCATTGCGGCCAAGATACTTAACCCGTAGCTGTTCCAGTTCTTTTTCAGTGGCAGCCTTTTGGATGCTGGGTAAGATTTGTTTGATATTAGGCAAACTCATGACCGGTTCCTTACGTATAGTTCAATTAATGCAATCAGCAGAAAAGATAGAATTATATCTTTAAACTCTAACTGCTTCAAACTGCTTAACCCTAGTATAACCGTTAACCATCCGCCAAGCAGTAAACCGCGCCGCCAAGCAGTAGTCAGGCGACCTGAAGACTTGGATTCAGCCCCAAGCTTACCCGCTAACCAGTTGAGAAGCAAAGTCAGCCAAGAAGATAAGCCGACAAACAGAGCAATAAACCAAAGCGTTACCCCCAAGGGGCCAATGTCGGCCGGCGCAACCACTATGGTAGTTAAAATAATAACCACAGTGGTAATCACGGATACGGAAAGCAACAGATTATGATAACCAAGTGCAGGCACTTACAAACCTCAGTAATACTTACATTATGGCAAAAATCAGCTTACATTAGCAATAAAAAAACGCCGATGTCTGATATCAGCGAACTTTAAGTGCTTAGCCCTGACGCACTGCAAGGAATAACTGAAGCCCGCAGAGAAGCTGTACCCAGATGTACTACAACCGAGGGCTGGCAATTCTGACGTAGCAGTGCGTAAAGATAAGTGCTTAAAAAGAAGATCGGGGCGATCAATGCACCCTCATGTATTAACTCACTTGGCGCTGTCGCCCCGAAGTATCCTTACGACGGTTGTCGCAAAGACACATAAGGTGCAGTCGCTACCATTATCTGGTATCCGAAGGAGTAACTGATCGCAAGCAAAGCTGACGACCAGGGATCCCCCTCGGAAACCGACGAAGCGCCTGTACTGCACAAGATAGCGCTCCTTTAACAGTAGGACAATTCCGGTTTAGAAAGTAAGGGGGATACTTCTAAGCCGGATCTGTCCCACTGTTGTGGTAACAACGACGATAATCATGTTTTCAAGATTCAATAAAGTAATTCTAGCACAAGCAGTTTACTTATGTCAATCATTTTTAAGCAAAAAACGTAGTAATATTTACAGCAAACCTATAGCTTTTTTGACATGTTGTAGTTTTTTATCAGCGGCTTCGTTAGCCTGAACGGCACCCTGCTTTAGGATATCTGACACTTCTTTTTCAGTTATGCTCCTGTATTTGCCTTGTATTGGCTTTAACACCGTAGTAACCACTTCGGCTACATGGTTCTTATAGTCAGCAAATCCCTTGAATTTCTGCTCCCTCGCTTCTTCTTCCACGGTAGTACCGTTAAGCGCCGCTTCAATTACAAGCAGGTTATAAAGGCCACGGCGAGCTGGGTCGGCCGTAATCCCCTCCTTAGAATCAGTCACCGCCCGGCTGACCTTCTTTTGAACCTGCTCAGGAGAATCTAGCAGGCCAATGTAGTTGTTCGGCCCGGCACTCTTGCTCATCTTTACCTCGGGATTATCCAGCCCCATTACTCTGGCGCCCAGATTGCTTATTTTAGCCTCAGGCACCACAAAGGTCTGGCCATATCGCTTGTTGAAACGTTCTGCTAAATCACGCATTAGCTCAAGATGCTGCTTTTGATCCTCGCCTACCGGCACCGCATTGATGTCATAAAGTAATACATCAGCTGCCTGTAGCACGGGGTATGTAAACAATCCTACGCTGGCCTTTGAGCTATCGCCCTTTTTGCTTTTATCCTTAAACTGCGTCATGCGGTTTAGCTCACCCATGGAGGTAATAGTGCTCAGAATCCAAGCCAGTTCACTATGCGCCGCAACATCTGATTGCTTGAATATTATTGTCTTATCAGGATTAATACCGCAGGCTATAAGCATTCGGGCTAAGTCGATTGAACCTGCGCGCAACGCATTCGGATCCTGCGGCACGGTAATGGCATGCAGATCCACTACGCACAGCATCAGTTTATTATCCTCCTGAAGCTCTACCCAATTTTTAATTGCGCCCAGATAGTTGCCCAGATGCACCTCGCCAGAAGGCTGGATTCCAGAAAATAAACGCTTCACACCAATGTCTCCTCTTTAGGTTTCTCGGTTTCAGCCGACAATTTACGAGGACGTACGTCGCCCAGGCTCAATTGGTTGGCTGAATCGATCTTACCGCTCAGTTTAGCATAGGAATTAACGGCTGAATCGGCCGCGTTTTTGGCATTGGTCAGATGTTTACTTACTAAGGTCAGCTCGGTATCAAACTTACGCGCGTCACCCTGAATGCCCTTGAGGTAGCTCATTACCTCCTTAGCCTTCTGTTCAATCAACTCCCCCTCCAGGCTAAGCAGTACAGTACCTAGGTAGTGGTAGAAACTCTGGGGGGAAACAAGAATTACACGCTGGGTGGCTCCGAACTCGTACAGATCGGTTTGGCTGATAATGTGATAAAAAACATTCTCCCCTGGTACGTACATAAACGCGAAGTCTACAGTACCCTCGGCCGGCTGGATGTACTTGGTTGATATCGCCTGAATATGCTTTTTTACATCTGCCACGAAATCCTTATGTAGGCGCTTCTTTTCTGCCTCATCCTTTGACTGAACGTATTTAAGGAAGTTCTCGGCTGGGAATTTAGAATCGATCGGTATTAAGCCGTTCCGGGTTTTTATAACAGCATCGACTTTCTCTCCCGAGCGGAAAGCATGCTGCAGCTTAAAATTGCCCTTTGGTATCTGCTGGCTCAGCATCTCTGCCATCATCTGCTCGCCAATATTACCCCTTAGCTTGGGGGATTTCAGGGCATCCTGAATGTCGCGCATGCTGCGGCCCAGCTCCTGCATACGCCCAAGCTCTTGCTGTAAACCGCCGAAAACAGTAGCGGCCTTATCTAACCGCTCATGCATGCCCTGAAAATCTTGCTTTATCAGCCCCAGGGCTGTGTCGTTCTTTAGTCCGCCCAGCTTACTGTTAACAAACAGGGCTATGCCAGCAAAGCCGATTGCCATGACGGCTATTAATATCACGAGGACTAAGGTCGTATCCATAAGAAGATTGTACGAAAAACTGCCTGATTAAGCTAGCCGAGGGGTAGTCCAGACGCCTTAAGGTCGCTCCGTAATTGGGATTCTGTGCGATATAAGATAGCCTGGCACCCCGCCCTCTTTGCCCCCTCGGTGTTTTCTGCTGCGTCGTCAATCATTAGAACCTCTTCTGGCCTGCAGCCCAACTGTTCCGCGGCAGAAATATAGCTCTCTGGGTCGGGTTTAACTAGGCCCGTCTCACCAGAAAAGATTACTACGTTGAACTGCTCAAATAGCTGGGCGCAGTCTTTCTGAAGCTGATCGCTGGGCTGGAGATTAGAGAGAATCCCGATTTTATAACCTGCTTTGCGTAAGCTGCTAGCCAGCTCAAGTAATAGCGGTTGGCCCATGGGATGCTGGCTGGTGATGAGCACCCCTAATAGATCAAAAACCACGGCTTTTATTGGCGTATCAGACATAAAAACATCATAGCAGACCAAATTTCTTATCTGTTTCACAGCTACAGACATTGACATTTATAGCTTTTATGGTTATAATATATATGTTAATCGTACCTTGAACACCAACCTGCTGAAAAGGAGCCGCAATGGCCAACCCAGAAACATATGCTGGATGCGCCAATTGCGGCACATCAGCTTTGCAGTTCAATGGAGCAGACCACTGCCCCAACTGCGATGAGCCAACCAAACTCAAGCTTTATCGCATGAACCCAAAGAAGCGCCATCCTGGGCGTGGTTGGGTTAAGGATGGCTCGCGCCGCAAACTCCCAAGCGGAAAGCGAGGTAGCGATCGAGCAGACAACATGAAGTCTGATGAGTACGATCCAATGGGTCCGCTCATCTGATGGCTGTTCGAAGCTACAACCCAGGCGTTACTGCCTACTGGCTGGTCAGCGGTGATTCTGAGAAAAAAAGCCGCTGGTGTGAAGCCGCCAGCCGCAGCCAGGCAAAAACCGTCTACCGAAATATCGAATCGCTCTCTCTGGGTATTACAAAGACCCCAAGAGGTACCAAGGTTGAGGTAGATTGGTGGATGCTTAAGCTGGCAGACGGCAATATCTACTGGACGAAAAATCCAGGAGAATCCAGTAAGGCACATGTGTACAAGGACGATTAAGCCCCGGAAGCTCGTAAGAGCAGCCGGGGCTTAAACATGCCGCCTGATATAATCTCAACACCGGGGTGTGGCGCAGTTGGCTAGCGCGCAGCGTTCGGGACGCTGAGGTCGCAGGTTCAAGTCCTGTCACCCCGACCAGTTAAAACCAGAACGGCTTGGGTATTGTTCTTTTTACAATTCTTCGCTTTACAGGTTGGAAGTTGGCTCTTAATATGTCTGGCCAGTTAGCTTTCAGCCATTTTTTTTGCCTTAAGTAGAGCTCCTCCAGCCCCCTCTCCCGATACTCGGCTCTTACCACACCGCCGGCGTGCGGATGCCTGTGCTTCTGTTCCAGGGGAGAATTAAAGCCATGCGCGTAATGAATCATTTCATGCACCAGAGTTGCAAGTACTACAAACTCGGGCACCGCCGGATCCCTGAACAGCCCGTTAAGGGTGATTTCGGTAGTATCCGGGTGGTCGGGGTGAATCCTGATTGAACCCAGCCGAGTACGAGCCCGGCGGCCAAATTTTATCCGCACAATATTATCTTGCGGGACATCCGCAAAGTACTTATCCCAGGTTTCATCCAGAAGCTGCTGCAGCCATAATTCATCTCTCATAGCAGCATTCCAGTCTGAACCGGCCCATGCTCGCAATAGCGATGATCGCCCTTTGGCTCGAACCGTCCAGCTCTAATTCCTTCTGATACCGCAATAATTTTCTCTTCTATAGCCATTAACTGCTTGGCTGTCTTATGCGTGGTGCCTCTAGTGCCAGTGTCGACGAACTCCAGGGCAACTATATCAGGTGCCTTGCCTGTTATCTTCTCCCAGGCTAGAGCGTATATACCAAGCTGAATACTTTTTTTAGCCCTGTCCTCGGCCTTCGCCTCGTCATCAGTCTGCCCGGTTTTATAATCACGGATCTCAACCTGCCCATCTGGGTACTGAAACACCGCGTCGAACCGGCCGCTTACCACCAGTTTGTGGCTCGGCAGCTCAAACTGAAAGGGATGCTCACTGTGAACAGGCATTAAATCGCTCTTACTCCCCTGGACGATGAACTTTTTAACAGTAGATTGAGCCTGTTTGATCATCTTATCCTCCTGTTGTTTGGTGGTGAATCCCTGGCTTACCCATAAATCTTCAATCATTTTTAAAAGCACTGCTTCGTCTATCTTGCCTTGTCGCTTCATTACGTAATACTGGTTTATAGCCTGATGGATGATATTGCCATACATCAGAACCGGATTCGGCCCTTGTGGTACTTGCAGCAATACCCGATAGCGAAAGTTATAGGGACAGGTTAGGTAATCATCTATCTGGTACGGCGTCAGTCTTAAGCGGCCCTTATTATCATAAAGCCGGCTTTGAACAAGTTTTTTATTATCGGCCACAGAAGCAAAGCGATCGAGGGTGAAGGTGGCTGTTTCGGCTTCCGGTATTTCAACTTTATCCCCTAGCGCTTCCTGAAGAAAAATAGACGGGCGGCGAAGGCGCTTTGAGCCATGGTTAGGTGAAAATGTCATAACTAGTTCCTTTTTGGCCCTCGTCATTGCCACATACGCGAGGCGCCTCTCCTCCTGCAAATGCCAGTTGCCCGCAGGTAGTACTTCGCCTGCCAGTAAGGTATCTGGTATCTTGAGGCTTTCTGTTCTTGAGCTGCCCGGAAAGTCGGTTTGGTTAAAATCAAACAGTACGACCGTCTCAAACTCCAAGCCCTTGGACTGGTGGATCGTAAGTAGCCTGACTTCGTCTAAAGCATAATCGGCCTCCTGAAAAGCCTCTTCGCTAGTAAAATCACGGAAGTGGTCAAACTGACTGGCAAACGCCTGCAAACTGGCGTCATGAGCAATACTAGAAAAATCGGTTAGTAGCTGCAGAAAGCGTTCCAAATTCTTAAACCTGGCTGGTATAGTGGGGTCCTGGTCTGCCCTGGTCTCAAGCTGTCTGATATACCCAGATTCAGTTAAAAAGCTATAGGCCACCTCGAGTACGCTGCGGTTGGCAGCAGAATCTCTTAACGCATCAAAGAATGCTAAGAACTTTGTAAGCGAGGCATTGAAATCTTTACTCCCCGTGTGATGCTCCTGGAGGTACTGCCGCAGCGGCATATTCATTCGCTTTGCCCCACCTGCCGCTGCCGCGAGCTGATGGATGTCGAGTTTAAATGGCTCTCTGGCCAGCAGATGGTACAAAGCCTCAGAATTATGAGGATCGGACAAATACCTTAGAGCATGCACCACTAGCTCCACCTCAGGCTGCTTGTAAAGCTTCTGAGGCCCGAGCAGGCTAAATGGCACCTTATGCCGCTGCAAAGACGGCACAAGTGCTTCTAGCTGCTTATGCTTGCGTGCCAGAACCGCTATGTCGGCCGGCTTGGTGCCTGAGGCTATTCTTTTGGCCAACAGCGCTGCTACTGCCTCTGTCTCGGCATGATAATCGGGCTGGGGCAGAAGGGTGGGCTCTGTTCCAGTCTCAGATGCTGCTAGAACTTTATTAATCTGATATTTAAACTCCAGACGATCAGGATTATTGTGCTGAATCAATCGGTAGGACGCATCTAGAATTTTTTGGGTTGAACGATAGTTACGGGTAAGCACGATACGCTCTACATCTTGAAATGTTTCGCTGAACCTGAGGATATTTGAAACGGCCGCGCCTCTAAACTTATAGATACTTTGGTCGTCATCTCCAACCACCATTAAGTTACCTTTCTTGCCTGCTACAAGTTCAAGCAGATAATTCTGGGCGTAGTTAGTATCCTGAAACTCGTCTACTAATATATAGCGATACCGCTCCCTGATCTCTTTTGATATGTTTGGCCTCTTGTCCATAAGCTCAATCACCAGGTTAATCTGGTCGTCATAGTCCATTAAGCCCTTCTTCTTTTTGATCTGGGTATATTTTTTATACAGGTTTGATAATTCCAAGTGTTTGTCGGCTTCGAGCTTTTCCTCTTCCCCTGCGGCAGACTCTGCAGACTTTGCGGCGTACTTACCGTAATCTTCTGGTTGTATCAGCTCATTACGAAGGGTAGAAAAGTAGCCGAGTAGGTTAATAAACAAATCAGAGGGATTCCCACGAGGAGCAAAATATTCTAGTTCTAAATCGTCAAAATGCTCTATTAAAAGCAATAATTGTTGTGTTTTAGACATCAGCTTGGCACTGATTGGTAGGCCCATATCGAGTGCGTACTCCCTAAGCAGCTGATCACCGAAGGAATTGAATGTTTGTACCTGAGGCAAATTTAACCCCAAGGGTAGCAGTGTATCTACCCTCTCCTCCATCTCTCGGGCTGCCTTATCTGTAAACGTCAGTGCTATAATCTGGCTAGCTGGAATGTGGTGGTGATTAATTAGGTAAGCAATCCGGCTAGTGATTACCTCCGTCTTACCTGTTCCGGCCCCAGCGATAACCAGAAGGGGGCCGTCTAGATGTTCTACGGCCCGGCGCTGTTCGGGGTTCAAGCTTCGCAAAGTCGACTCCATATTAGTTAAGTATAGCAGGATTAACAGATAAGCATAAGGATTGTTTAGGGAGTAAAATAATGCTAGCATAGGCCAAAAGTGGGCCATACATGTCCAAGCTGATTCTCCAGACTGCCAAAATCATTCCCCGAAGCAAAAGACTGCACCCTACAGCCGGTTCAGCCTTGTCTTACTGCTATGAGCCCCCTAAAAATCTTGAATCTCTTGGGTCTCTAATCGTGGTAATTGAAGTACTGGGGCCCACCAAGAAAGCGGAGGAGATAATTGACACTCTAATTCAAACGGCTGGCGAAACCTATTACACGCCACCCACCGAAGAAGGTGAACCTGATAGGACTTCGAATTTCGAATCAACCATACAGGCACTTAATGAAATCATCACCAAAGTATACGGCCAATCGGCAGAATGGGCAGATAAGATCCACGCTGTCATCGCCGTCGCCTATGAAGACAGCCTGATAATATCGAGCATGGGTAATGCTCAAGCCTACTTGTACCGAGGACAGCACGCTATAGATCTGACAGAAGGCCTAACAAACGATAATAGCCAACCCTTTGAAAGTGTTGCCAGCGGTACAATTCAAACCGGCGATCAGCTGGTCTTTGCAACTCCCGGCCTCATGCATAAGGTTCCTCAGACCGAGTTAAGAAGCATTGCCAGCAACTCAACTCCCCAAACGGCCGTAAGCCGTATTGGCGAAATATTAAAAACCCAGCCAAACCTAAATCGCACTTCAGGGCTAATAGCATCGGTTACTACCCCTGAACTCCTGGCTATGCAAGTTCTGCCCAATGAGCCAAGCGAACTACACATTGAAGACAGAGAGTCTTTTGCCGTAAGTGCCCAACACAACCTAAAGCCTTTTATTAAAAAAACCGCCCAGGTATTGAAGAACGGCCATACCCGGAGCCAGACGGCTTATCGGCAGAGTATTTTGCCGCTGACAAAGAAAGCGATCGCACGCAGTCAAAACTATGCGGGCAAGGCCATAAGAGGCAAACAGAGTCGTAAGCCAGTCATCATGGCCGCTGCCGCCATTCTGCTAGTGGCCTCACTGGCGACCTACCAATGGGTGCGGGCTAGTGAAATCAGCAAACAGCAGAAACGCTACCAGCAAGCTTACACTCTCACTCTTTCTGGGCAGCAAAAGCTCGGGCTGCGGGATAAAGCTGCAGCTGAACAAGACTTACAGAGCGCGTACAAAATACTAGATAGCATCTCAAAAAGCCCGGCCCTTAAGCAGGTTGAAGCCAAGCTGCAATCCCTACCCCATGAGGAACAAGATCCGGCAAGCGTCACAAAACTCAAAGAAGAAGTAGCAGTAAAAATAGACAAGCTGCAAGGATTAATCAGGCTACAGCCGCAAGTAATCAAGCAGTACAAAAACAGTATGCCAGTCTTCCTAGAGTCAGTGGAGGGTAATCTGATTGTCATAGGCCAGGAAGAAGCCGTTACGGTCTACAATGCGGCTACAAGCCAAGTGTTAACCTCTGCGCCACTTCCAAAAGGACTAGGGGTAATCACGGCCTCAGCCGTATCCGATGACGGAGGCACAATATACATCCTAACTGAGGAGCCTGCTGTATGGGTCTACCAGATTAAAGACAACCGCTTTGAACGCAAGGAGCTCAGCCAGGGTTCGTGGGCAAGAGGCCGATCGATAGCCAGCTATAATAACAGTCTGTACGTTTTAGATGATGCCGGCGTTCACAAACATATACCTACTTTGGCCGGCTTCTCCTCACCTTCTACTTCGATTAGCTCAAGAGACTTTCCAAGCATAAAGAGTGCTACAAGCATTGCCATAGACGGCAGTATTTATATAAGCGGTGGCGGCAAAAAGGTGGAACGCTTTTTGGTGGGACAGAAAACCCATGAAGCTCAGGGCTTACCCCAGGGTCTGTCAGAAATATCTGAAATTAAAGTTATTAATCTGGACACAGTGGCTGTCTTCAGTCGTCAGACTGCCAAAATCGGCATAATGCGCCTATCTGATAAATCGCTTTCATTCGAAAAACAGTACAGTTTTGAAGGCTACGGTAAGGCCGTTACCGCGGTTTATGAAGCCAAAACCCAGCAATGGTTCACGGTTGCAGATAATAAACTGATTAAAGCCAAGGCTAAACTTTAGGCTCCATCTTCTTGATTGGTGTTACACCAATTATATTAAATAATATTTCCATAAATGTAATGTATTGTTGTATTAAATACAACTTGCATTCTGCTGTTTCTTGATTTAGGTCAATAATTCTCTCTGATTCATATAAATCATGAAACTTCTTGGCAAGCTGGGTGGCGAAGAAACTCAAATGATGTACCTCATAACTCTCTGCTATCTCTGAAATTAAATCAGGCAGCCGAGTCATATACTTAACCAATTCTGATTCCGTGGTGTTAAGCCTCTCAAGGGAATTAGAAGGCTTCAACTGCTTAGAGGCAGCTTGAGCTAATATGGAGTGGGCTCGCACGTAAGAGTACATCACATAAAATAAGGGGTTTTTCTGGGATTGCTCCTTGGCTAAGCTAAGATCGAAATCCATATGGCTGGTAGCTGAGCGCATCAGAAAGAAAAATCTGGCTACATCGGAGCCAATTTCATCTATAAGTTCATCCACCGTAACGAAGCTGCCAGCTCGCTTGCTCATTTTTACCTCTTTACCCCCTTGGACTAGACGCACCCATTGAACTATCACAAAATCGAGGCGGCAATCTGGGATCAAGCGCTTCATGGTCAGATTTAAGGAGGGAACCTGTCCGGCGTGATCGGCCCCCCAGATTTTAATTGCGCGATCGAATCTGCGATGCTCGAAGATATTAAGGTGGTAGGCAATATCGGTACCTAAATACGTAACATCTCCGTTGCTTTTCTGTAGCACACGATCACGTTCATCTCCATAATCAGTTGATTTCAGCCACAAAGCCCCATCTTTCTCGTATGTCAGGCCTTTTTTGCGCAGCAACTCAAGCGCTTTTTCGAGTTCTCCGCTAGAAATCAGCGACTTTTCATTAAACCACTCATCAAATTCAATACCCATCCTGGTAATAGCTTCTTTGATATAGCGCCTGGAGACCTCTTTGGTTAATATTCCGGCTAAATCTTCGTCGGATCGGCTTTTTAATTCATTTTTCAGATCGCTGGCCAGCTCCTCGATATACTTACCCTGGTATTCAACCTGACTGGCTTTAATGATACCGGCTTGGTGCTTCACCGACTCGACCAGCTTACTGATCTGAGTGCCAGCATCATTAAAGTAATATTCACTGGTAGTTTTGTAGCCAGCATGATCGAGCACCCGAGATAACACATCCCCTAGATATCCACCCCGGGCATTACCCAGCGTCAGCGGCCCTGTGGGGTTGGCTGATATGAATTCCACCTGAACTTTCTGACCTTTTCGAGGCTTGCTTTGTCCATAGCCAGGTTTGATCTTCTTCAAGCAATCTACCCAGTAGCTCTCTGCCACTACGATATTCACGAATCCGCCCACACTAGAAGCCTTCTCTATCTGAGGATGTTTGATATTGCTCGCAATACCCTCTGCAATTTGCTTCGGGTTCTGTTTCAATGTTTTTGCAAGCTCAAAGCTGATATTAGTAGCAAAATCACCGAACTTTGGCTCGGCATAGCTGATTTGGGGGGCGGTTTTAACCTTAAACTCCGTCCAAACCGCCTTAGCAACAATTTCTGAAATTTCCCTTAAGACCATAACAAAGTTCATTATATCATCAGGTTACAATCTGGCGTTATAAAGCTATAATAGCCCTATGAAAATTCTGGCTAAAAACAGGCGGGCCGGCTACGACTATGCGATCGAACATAAGATGACCGCGGGGCTTGTGCTATCTGGGGCCGAGGTAAAGAGCGGCAAACTTGGACAGGTCAGCTTAAAGGGCAGCTTTGTATCCCTGAAAGATGGAGAGGCTTATCTATCAAACGCCCATTTTACTCCCTATAACCGGGCCGGGAATAGCTCCAGGCTAGACCCTGACCGGCCGCGTAAGCTGCTATTGCACAAGAGAGAGCTGGAACAGCTGACAGGCTACAAGCAAGCTGGAGCCGCTATTGTCCCCCTTTCGCTGGCTGAGGATCGTAACTTAATTAAATTAGAAATCGGAATTGGCCGCGGGCGTAAAAAATATGACAAACGGCAGCTAATAAAAAAACGCGATCAAATTCGCGACACGGCCAAAGAACTGCCGCGCTAATTAGTATTTAATTTTTTAGTCTTTTTTTAATTTTCTTAAAAAGTTTTTTATAAAAACTCAAAAAAATGTATTGACAGGCTTTTTTTTAGTGAGTAATCTTGAAATAGGTACTTGAACAAATTAAGTACTCAAAACAAAAACAAAACCAACACCACCAAAATAACGGCTTAGCAAAGCCGTTATTTTGGTATTAGCATCTATTGCTTAAAAGCTAGATTAAGCATTAGCCCATCACCCATCTTTTTGCACTAAGTTTAAAAATAAAAATTATTTTTGAAGTTTTATTAATTTTGAGGCATTATTTTTTTACTTTTTTGCGCGTTCCGAACTACATTACAGGCCGCAAAAAACTGTTTATTATGCGCGGCTGGCTACTTACGCAATACGCAGCCAATAATTGGGCCTTAACCACAAGCCAAACATCCTCCTATAACGTACAGTCGGTGCTACTCAGACGATTTAAGCGCTAGACAGCATACCGTTCTGCCTTTGTAAGCATAAGGGCTTTATGTCGCACAATACTTTTTCTGTTATTGAGAAGTAGTATTATCTGTTTCCCGGATATCAGATACATCTAGCCGAACGGTTTCACCTGAAGTTATCTTATTCTCTAGGATCTTCTTAGCCACCACGTTCTCTACTGCTTTTTGCACTACCCTCCTCATTGGACGGGCTCCCAGCCTGGGGTCGTACCCGGCCTCAATCATCCATTGGATGGCACCCGGAGTAAGCTCAACAGATAGTTTCTGTGGTTTAAGATTGTTGTTTACCTCAGCTAACATAAGCTCTACTACCTGAGCTAGCTCATTTTTTGAAAGTGGCCGGAATAAGACGATCTCGTCAAAGCGATTCAGAAGCTCTTGGCGAAACTGATGACTACTGGTCAGCTGGCTAATAATCGTCTTTTCGAAGTCTGCCAGGTCTTCGCCGGCTTCTACTCGCCTCCTTATTTCATCGGCCGAGGCGTTAGAGGTAGCGATTATAATACATTCCTTGAAAGAAACTTTGCGACCATCTGAATCTGTTAAGTGGCCTTCATCGAGTAGCTGTAAAAGAAGATTAAGAATATCTGGGTGAGCCTTCTCTACCTCATCTAACAGCACCACACTAAAAGGCTGGGATCGAACACTACTAATTAGAGTTGAACCGCTTGATTTGTCTGGAGAGGCCGCCAGCAGCCTAGTGGCATCGCTTGGCTGCTGGTATTCACTCATATCGACTCGTATCATTTTTTCGGCGCCGCCGAAGTAAACATTGGCGAGAGCCTTGGCAAGCTCGGTCTTACCCACTCCTGTAGGCCCGAGGAATAAAAAGCTACCCGAAGGGCGCTTTGGGTTACCAACCCCAGATCGCACCCGTCGGAGGGCATTAGCCACCACACTTACCGCCCGTGATTGATTGACCATTTGTTTATGTATCCGCTCTTCTAGGTTTACCAGTTCTTTCTTCTCGGTCTCATCCGCCGATACGGCCTTTACGCCAGTCATCGATTCAATAGCGCTCTGAACAGATTTGGCGGTGATTAAACTGCCGTCAGGATAATTAGAAGCGTCGCTCAGTAAGCGTACGGCTTTGCCTGGGAAGGCCTCCTCTTGCAGGTATCGATCGGACAAACGTAGAGCTTCTTTAATAGCCTGCATAGTAATTAAAGCCCGGCTTTTATGCTCAATATAAACAGCCGACTCCTGCAGGGTATCAACCACATCCGGCTCGCTCATATTGGGAACCGCCACATGGTTAAGAATGGTAGCCAGGGCCGGTTTAGCCGCCTTTAGCTTCTGCCAGTCCGTGTCTGTCAGCGCCATAACCAGCTTAATATTGCTCTGTTGTAAAATAGGCAGCAAAACTTGCGAGAGATCAACCGACCCCACCCCTTGGTTAAGAAACAGTTGAGCATCATCTAGGAAAAGAATTATGTTTTTGGCGTGGCCCGCTTCTCCTAGCAAGGTTAAAACCGTCTCTTCAATTGAAGTTTGGCTTGAGATAATAAGTGAGGGGTTGAGCACCACCACCTGGTAGTATGCCAGGTTGCCAACCTGACGGCCTTTAAGGATTCTCTCTGCAAAACCGTAAACTAATGTGGTTTTACCAGAACCAGGGGGACCGATCAAAGCCACGCTGGACCGAGAAGAGCTTTGCAGATATGTTAGCATCCTATCAATTGTTTCCTGCCGGCTACTCGTCACTCTGTAGCTAGCACCGGCTTCTATACTGCGACTGATATTCACACCAAACCGCTTGAGCACGGGAGTGTATCCGGCCGACCAATCTCTGCCAATTCCACCAAAGTATCCCTTCTTTTTGGCTTCATCGGACATAGTTTTTATCTGACGAAGCCAGTTGAGGCCGGCTTCAAGGTCATCAATATCTAGCTTGATTTGATCAAAGTAGAGTTTTGAGCCAGGACTTACTGCAAGCAGGGCTGCAAATACATGGGCTGCGTCAATTACCCGACTGCCTTCGTGCAGCGCCAGCCCCTTTGCAGCCTCCCAAACCTGGGTAATGCCAACTGGGCTAGATTGAATAATCTGCTCTACTTCTTCCGGATGCATCGTTAGGCGGTTCATTAAAAACACGGCTTCGGGCTGTTTTTTAATCACCGCCCAGAGTTCGGCTGTCTTGCTGATGCTGGGATAATGGGCCAGCAAAGGTGCGGTCAATACGTCATCTAGCTTACTGGCCTCGCTTAGCGGTTTGGATGGCGGCAGATTGGAAAGGTCCCAATTCGCCCAAGCTTGCAATATCAACCCAGCTAGAGCTAAGCCCATGAGTGTCCAGCCAAATCCAGATCCGCTTGCTAGAAGATAAAGTGCGCCTACCGCCAAAACTAAAGTAATGATTTTAGCCGCAAGCAACACCCTTCGGCTAAAATATTCGGCCAATTTAGCCTTCTTTAAACGGGGTGTTGTGATTTTTACCCGGGTTACATCCATACTAAGCCCCCTATTATTAGCACTATTGATGCTATTGGTAATAATGGCCACAGAATTAAACCAGCCAAGCTAACTGCAAGCCAAATTGCAGACAGTAAAAAGGCTGCGAACAAAACAATTATTCGCACACCGAAGCCAACCACCCGCGAAACCGTGTTATCTAAAAGTACCCTCATATTCATTGCCAGTGAGTCGTCGCTGTAAGAAATAATCTGCTTCCAAGGTGCAAACAGAGTCCTAGCTAGTAACGGCACGGAGAAAGCCAACATAAGATGCTTAATACTGCCTAGCTGTTTACCTGCAAAAAGCTTCCAGCCACGGCCATACCACCACTCTAAAAATGCTAATGCTAACATACCGCTATTTTAGCAGGTCAGATAAGAATTGCCATTACTGCGCGGAGGGCTTGGTGTTAGCTTGTACAAAATCAGTTCCCACGATCACTCGAAAGTCGGCCAGGGGCACCTTAACTGGTGTGGGCGGAGGCACCGCCTTAACCCCCAGCAGCTTTTCCAGGTAAGCAATCGTATGCTTCTTCTTGCCACCAGTGTAATCGATAATCTGGGTGGCGGTATAATCACGCTTTAAAGCATTGGCGAGACCGGTGACATTAATGGTGTAGCCATCCCGCTCGATCTTAGATTTAACCTGCCCGGCAGTTCCCATGGTAGTAGTACCGTTTTCGATTTGAAGAGTGGGATGCTCTGTCCAGACGGGGCCGAGGCTAAAAATCTTCTGCACAAAGGAATGGATGTCATCGAAATCATTACCCCTGGGCACCAGATCGCTGCTCGTCTTTGAAGACACCAAGAACCCGTCTGGCTGCAGGCTAAGCACCACACCTATCATTTGATCTTGCGCCGTATCTTTGGTTAGGTCATTTAGGCGCAGGATGTTGTTTACACTTAAGTTGGTTTTGATATTACTACCTGTAGCCGCAATCAGCTTGCCCAGCCGGTAAGGGTTAGTAATGGTATCCAGCCCGGTCGCCTTCGCGCGAATAGCCTGCATCACCTCCTGCTGGCGTTGTGCCCTACCAAAGTCATCGCCACAATTGCCCTTACGGCAACGGACATACTTAAGCGCCGTCGTGCCATTCATATGCTGCTGGCCCTTTGCCAGCCTGAAGCCACAGCTGCGATACTGATTTTTATCACAGGGATATTCCGGGTCGTATAGGGACTCCTTAACCTCAATATCAATGCCTCCCACCGCATCAACTGCCTGCCTGAGCCCCGTAAAGTTGGCCCTGACGTAATAGTGAACTGGTACGCCCAATGTTTCCTCAAATACCTCCTCGGCGCCTGGTATACCCCCCTTGGAATGCGCTTGGTTAATCTTGCCATAGCCACCCTTTGGCAAGGCCACTCTCAGATCACGAGGTATGCTGACGGTAGAAACCTGCTTGGTCCTGGTGTTAACGCTCATGAGTATATTGGTGTCAGTCAGGGTTTCACCAGCGTGGCCCGGGTCACCCACCCCCAGTAGCATTATATTTACCCGGCCATCTAGCTCGCCTCGTAGTAAACCGAAACTAAAAGGGTTAACAGATGTCTTAAATAAGTTCAGTAGCACAAAGACTGCCGCACCAACCAAAGCCAGGGCCACAAAACCGATTAAGAATTTCTTCAACCGCTGGCTCCTCCTTGGCTTGGGGGTTATTTCGTCCGAATAAATCTCTAGTTCGTCATACATAGCTTAAGTATTGTACCAAAAGCACATGTATTAAGGCGTTTCTATCTCTACTTGAATATGCTGTACTTCTGGCACACTGGTTTTAACCCTTTTCTTGAGATCATCCATTAGCTTCTCAATTTGTTTGGCATTTAGGTTTCTGTTTATATGTACCTCCATATTCACCAGCACCCTGTCTGAGCCCATTTGCATGGTTCTAAGGTCTAGAACCTTCTTTATACCCTCTACCGATTCGGCTACCTTACGGATGCGTTCTTCTAGCTCTTGAGGAGCGCTGCGACCGATAATGAATTCCTTAACCTCAAGTATTAGAAGAATCGCGAATATACCAGATACCAATCCGACTACCATGGCGCCGATACCATCAAACCTTAGATCGCCGGTGACGCCGTATACCACCAATGCTACTAGGCCTAGAGCAGCAGCTGTGGTGCCCATTAGATCCAGAATGGTGGTAGCTTTTGTCTCTACAAAGCTGGAGCCGCCAACCCTGCTCCATAAATCCTCCACTCGGGTATGGCGATTAATATGCAGGCGATGCAAGCTGAGGCGTAGGGCATAAGCATTAGTCACCACCCCGATTGCCAGTACTAAGTACGCAAACTCCAGGTTATGAATCGGCCGCGGGTGCAAAAAGCGCTGCAGGCCCAGGTAAAAAGAGACCCCGGCAGTTAAGAAAAACATCGAAATACCGGCCATAAGTATCCAGAAGAATAATTCTTTGCCATAGCCGAAGCGATGCCTCCTATCTGCCCGCCTCTTTGAGCGACTGACCCCCATCCACAAAAGGCCAGCCGTCAGCAAATCCGCAGCGCCCTGCATGGCCTCGGTTAGTACCACCACACTGCCGGATAAGATAGCCGCTGTCACATTTAAGATTACGTCGCTCAGATCGACTAGAAAAGAAGTTATTACAACCCGTCTGGCGGTTATGTTCTTCCTCATTTGCTTTAATATAGCACCTTGCAAACATAAGAGCCATACTGCACCCCCACTCCTTGAAATTACCGCCCAAACCTGTTAATATAGTTCGCTATGGGGCTGATAAGCTTCGACGAAAGTACATTTTCAATTTGTTTTGCAGGCCGCAGGAATGCGTTAAATCCACCCATAAACAACCGTCAACTCGATTGTTTCGCGGGTTAAGACTGCTTTTAGCGGTCTTCAGCTCGCACCAGCTTACGCTTAAACCCGTAAGCCATCGGCACCTGACGCCAGATGGGGGCTCGCCGGTGTTATATTTTCTGGCTGCTAAGCAGCTGGCGCCTAACGGCTGCTTTTAAGACATTAGGCTGCAGTAACGGTTATTTGGTCCGCTTACAGATCGTTACCTAAGCGGGGCTTACCCCAGCTAAGCGGTCTAAGCCTGTAGAAGAACATTTTGTTAGCTTTCGGACCGGGGTGCAATTCCCCGCAGCTCCACCAAAAACGCATCAGTTTATCTGGTGCTTTTTTGTTGCCACTAATACCCCCAGTGTATGAATGTTGACCAATTATCAGGTTGGTGGTAACATCTTGCCACCTTAACAACAGAGCATTAGGAGTGGAAATGCATGGTTATGGCTGCGAATCGAGTTGTGGTTGTGACTCCTCAAGAGGAGATGGATCATATTTTTCCACCCAGGAAGGCCCACGGGCGACACCAGGCTCCGGGCTTGGCCCTCTTGAATTTTTACTAGTTGCCTTCTTCGGAGTTATTGTACTTGGCAACCTCGCCATAGCAGTTGCTTTGGTTGTCATGGGCCAATGGGCGGCTGCTTTAGTGCCAGCTGGAATAGGCATATGGCTGCTGAACAAATGAAGTGAAGATGTGCTAGGACCCTCATATATGACAAACCAGCAAACGCCTCGTCGGATAACCGGCGGGGCGTAATAGTTATGATATCTCAGGCCGGGTTAACTCAGCTCCACCAAAAACGCATCAGTTCAAACTGGTGTGTTTTTGTGCCAGTTTTGCCAAAAATCCGCTTGTGAGAGCGAGCTATTTTGTGAGCCTGCAACTACCTCCCTTATCTGTAATACCGTTAAAATAATACCCAAGTAATTAAAAGGAGACAGTATGGCACAAGACCAGAAATGTGAAGACGCAGAGGGAATGGAGTTTGGCGAACAAATTAAAAGAGATGCCCAGCAAAACGCGGATCCGGAGCTAAATGACGCTCTTCAAGAAGAGTTTTCTGGAGAAGAAACAAAAAACCACCCAACTTTTGGGGAGCAATTAGATCACTCTGGTACTGAGGGAGAGGAAACCGAACCTGGCCAAGAAGACCGCATGTAGTTAGTGCGGTTCTACTGCAACCGGAGGCAGCTAGCCTCCGGTTTTTGTTTTATTACTATAATTTTTAGTACAATATAGCCCAGTGCCTAATTTCTTGTTATAAAACCGCGATTATTATATGAAACTGAAAGTAAATATTATTTCTGAATCGGCCTTTTCTATTGGTGGGCATGGGGTCGATACAGCCTTTAGAGAGCATGTACTGGCCCTGGGTGAGCGTAATGATGTCCTGGTTAGAGTTAACCAACTGGGATCCGCTGACATTACGCACGTGCACACTACTGGCCCGTACGGCCTAGTGGCGCTCGTGTTGGGTGGCAACAAAAAGGTCGTAACGGCCCACGTTGTGCCAGACGCTTTCGTGGGAACGGTAGCCGGAGCTAAGTACTGGTATCGTCTGGCGGCTTGGTACCTAAAATTTTTCTACAACCGCGCAGACAAAATCATAGCGATATCGGAAGAAGTAGAGCAAAGCTTGATTAGAAAGCTTGGAATAAAGTCAGATAAGATTACCGTAATACCCAATACGGTCGATACAGCCCAATATAAACCGGCGAAAGATGGTAAGCGGCTGGCCCGGCAAAAGCTGGGGCTTGGATCCACTGACTTCATCGTACTGTCTGTCGGGCAGATTAACCCCACCAAGCGGTATGAGAGCTTTTTGAGTCTTGCAAAGCAGTTTCCGGGCTTCAGATTCATTTGGATTGGCGGTACGCCGTTCAAACACCTAAGTGCCAGTTATAAGGATATGCTAGAGCTTACGCACAAGCAGCCAGCAAATATGAGTACTATTGGCCCCCTTGAGCATAGCGAGGTCAAGCAGTACTACTGGGCTGCCGATGTGTTTATTATGCCCTCCAATCGGGAAGGACACCCATTAGCTGTACTAGAAGCCGCCGCCGCCGGCCTGCCTATTGTCGTTAGAGATATCCCCTCTTACGATTCTAACTTTGGCCAAGATATTCTTCGCGGCACAGACAAGACCTTTGCGCATATAGTGCAACGCCTTCACGACAACCAGGTATACTATAGGGAGGCAGTTGAGTTATCACGCGCAATTGCCACCAAGTTCGATAATGCCAGCGGAGCCAAGCAACTATGCAGACTATACCGACAACTAATAGCTAGTAAATGAAAATAGCTTTTTTCACAGATTCATACCTGCCCAGAGCTGATGGAGTAGCTTACTCCATAGAGACTTTTCGGGTTGAGCTGGAAAAGCTGGGCCACGAGGTTCACGTGATCGCCCCGGCTCCTGGGCTTCGTTATAAGGAGAAATCCCCTAACATCCTTAGGTTTCCGGCAGTCAAGGGCCTGGTATTCGATGACTATCTGACTAGTATATTCTTCCCCCCGCAGGCTCTGCTGAAGATAAAAAAGATAAACCCTGACATCGTGCATTACCATACCCCTGGCCAAATCGGCCTACTAGGAGCCTACTACGCCATACACAACCGCAAACCCCTTGTTACCACCTATCACTCAGACTTATATGAGTACGTTACTTACTACCCCCAGGTCTTGCCTGGCGCGATTGCCCTTTCTATGCTTTCCCCTTTAATTACCGGGGGCAAAATGGACGACCTACGATTTGCTCTAAGCAGCATAAAGCCGGAACGTAATGTGGATGCCTGGAATCAGAAAATAATCGTTAAAGGCATTACTATGCTGCATAACTATTGTGATCGGGTTATTGTACCCTCTATCAAAATCGAGCAGCAGCTGCGATCGTGGAAAACCAAGTCTTTAATCAGGGTTTTACCGACAGGTGTTGACAAAATTACTACGACCACTAGGGCTGCTAAGCTGTTCCGTGAGAGATATGGGTTAAAAGAGAGCGATCAGGTAATCCTCTTCGTCGGCCGGCTGGGAGATGAAAAAAGCGTGGATCTGTTAATTACCGCCTTTGCTATAATTGCGCCCAGCCACCCTAAGGCTAAGCTGGTATTAATCGGCCGCCACGAGAAGCAGGACAAGCTGGTGAGGCAGGCTAAGAACCTGGGTGTAGCCGATCGCGTCGTATTTACCGGCCGAATAGAAAGAAGTCGGCTGGGGGCAGCCTATAAGGTAGCCACCGTCTTTGCCTTCCCTTCCACCACCGACACCCAAGGCCTGGTTATCCAGGAAGCGGCTTGGGCCGGATTGCCGATTGTTATGATCGATCACGACATCACTAATGTAGTTATAGATAAGGTTAATGGTCTATTCTCCCGTAATAACGCGCGCAGCTTTGCCCGAAGACTCAGCCAGGTGCTGACGAACGATCGGCTGCGCCAGGATATGGGTGAAGCCAGCATTAAGCTTGCGGCTAAGTACTCTGCCGAGCGCCAAGCCAAGCAACTGGCCAGACTGTATGAAACGGTACTAAAGGGCCATATTAACGCTAAAAAACCGCCTAAAAGACGGTTTAGACTACCTGCGCGCCTGCCTAAAAAGTAAAAACCCTGATATATCCAGAGCCGATAGACTAAACCGGTCCAAGGAGCTTATATTGAAAAACCTCCAGCAGAACTGGAGGTTACTGAGAGCTAAAAGCTCAAAGTTGAGAAGCGTGGCCGGGGACGGTCTTTTGGACAAAGTCCTTGGGACCGATCCCCGGCGCCGCTCGGTGCAATGGGTTCCTGAGGTGACTCTCGAGCCAATCCTTGGCCCGGCAGTCCATGCTCAGGATTCCCTGTCTTCTTCCCTTAGCTGACGCGCGGGGCGTCACTCCTAAGCGACAGCATAGGCAGAAGAAGTCTTTGACGCCCCGCCGAAGCGGAACTACAGCTAGGTAGCCGTGAAGAAACCGCTTTCAGCGGGGGCGCCATGTGCGTGTCGATCTACAGACCGAACATGGCATCCCACTCTCCTTGCCTGGTCGGCTTCTTCGACGGGGCGAAGAAGCTTTTTGTACTGCACTTCTTTTGGCATAAACCATAGGCCGATGCCAAAGAGACAAAACCGATTGTACTCCTATTACGGCTTAAAGTCAACTACAAGTTTTAACTTACTTACTCTTATTTTCTTTATCATACTTTTCAGCGCCTTCCCAGGCCAGCTCAAACACAGCCTTGAACCCCTTAGCCAGAGCTGCGCTTTCAATAGTAATTCCCATTGGCCGTGGTGTTTCAAGTGACATGACCGAGATAAAATCCCCCACTATACCAATGTCACAATTGAAGGGGAATTTATCTAAAGGCACAAACCTTGATTCGCGTATTGCGACCGAATCTGATTCTTTAATAATTGGTCCTTCTTTAGTGGTGTAAATAAATCTGCTCTTTACTTTGGCATCAACACGAGAGGGGTTAGCCTGGGCATCTTTTATCTCAGGAAAGGAAGCATATAGTTGATCCAAATTGCTGATACCGAAACTTTCCTTAACATTGTATTTTTTAAAAACGAGAGGCAAAGACTTATAAATAGTCATCATACTCTCTGCACCTTCATAAAATTTTACTGCTGGAACATCTTTAGAAAGCGATTTAAGCTTCTTTATATCTGGCAGCAATTCGCTAAGGTTCTGCTTCTGCTCCTTAAGCGCTTCCTCCCTCTTCTCCAGTAGACGGCTGAGATGTTGAGGGTCTTCCGCATTAAATAAAGTTTTTTTGGCATGGGTAGTCTGGCTGACCAGCCCCAGGCCGACTAAAGATTCGAGTATAACGTAGGTAGTAACCCGCTTTATACCTGCGGCTTCTGCTATCTGCTGCACGCCAGAAGGGCCAAGCATTAGGTTGGCTAGATAAACCCGGGCTTCCTTGTTGCTCAGGCCGAGATCTTCTACTTGTTTTACCAGTTCTTCATTCATAGCTTATAGATTGTACGCTGATTTGTAGCATTTGTAAATAAGCATTGACAACATAAGACATTTGACAGTTCGCTTTTTGTTCGCTAACATCGTTTTATTACTAATTAACGGGCGGCGGAGAAATAAAATGCCAGCTAAAGTGCTCGCCCCAACCTGTATAGGTGTAAAAGGACAACTCATCGATGTGGAGTGCGATCTGGCCAGCGGCCTCCCCTCCTTTACGGTAGTAGGTCTAGGAGATAAAGCCGTAGCCGAAGCCAAAGATCGCGTACGCAGCGCTATTAAGAACAGTGGCCTATTTCTGCCCCCCAAGCGCATTACCCTTAATCTTGCTCCGGCCGACCTGCCTAAAGACGGCACGGCTTATGACCTGAGTATTGCTGTTGCTATACTCACAGCCAGCGAACAGCTCAGTATAGACCCAAACGATTATCTCTTTACAGGAGAGCTGGCACTGGATGGTTCGGTGCGCTCCACCAAGGGCGTACTCTCGGCAGTACGGCTAGCCAAAATCAGCGGTATATCTGAGATATTCGTACCCGAAGCTAACATTCAGGAGGCTTCTTTAGTGGAAGGGTTAACCCTCTACCCCCTTAAGTCCTTGCGGCAGCTGTACCGGCACTTGGCGAAAGAAGAGGCAGTAAAGCCCTATTCCGGCTCTGCTAGGAAGGTTAAAGCTCAGGCTAAACCGGCTGTCGATATGCAAGATATTTACGGCCAGAACCAAGCCAAGCGAGCTATTGAAGTAGCGGCGGCGGGCGGCCATAATATTCTGCTCTCCGGCCCTCCCGGCACCGGCAAGACCTTGCTAGCCAGAGCCTTGGCCGGGCTCCTACCTGCACCAAGCTTAGAAGAAACAATCGAAATCGCTGAGTTATATAGCCTAGCCGGTCTGTCGGCTGAGGCGGGCTATCAAAGGCCTTTCCGAAACCCTCACCACACGGCCAGCGATGTAGCTCTGATTGGCGGCGGCACTTGGCCTAAGCCAGGCGAGATCAGTCTGAGCCACCGGGGAGTACTCTTCCTCGACGAGCTGCCGGAATTCCCCCGCCATGTACTGGAGGTGCTGCGCCAGCCCTTAGAAGACGGTGTGGTAAGTATTGCTAGAGCTTCTGGTTCTATCACCTATCCGGCCCGATTTATGTTGGTAGCCACCCAGAACCCCTGCCCCTGCGGCTATGCTGGCGATGCTAAGCGGGAATGTGTCTGTAGCCCGGCACAAGTAGCACGATACAGCAAGAAGGTCTCCGGCCCGCTACTAGACAGGGTCGATCTATTCGTAGATGTGGCGCCGGTCGAACAAGAAAGTATGATTGCTAAAGCAACCGCCGAACCAAGCAAGTCTGTAGCCGAACGAGTACATACTGCCAGGCTCATTCAAGCCAAGCGCCTAAAATCTGCCAACATCAACGCAGGTATGGATAATGCTCAAATTAAGACCCACTGCCAACTGGATGAAGAAGGCCGCCGCCTGGAACGCCAAGCGCTCTCCAGTCTGAATTTATCAGCTAGGTCGTATATGAGAGTTTTAAGGGTAGCCCGAACCATAGCCGATCTGTCAGGAAGCCAGAATATACAAACCTGCCACCTGGCTGAAGCTTTGCAGTATCGGCCAAAACTCTGACTACTGTAGTTGAAAGGCGTACCAAATAGTTATTTGCAGAATGATAGCGGTGGCCAGTAACCACACTATCCTTTTAATGTCGGTCTTCACATAACTTAGCTTGTGGTCTGTGGGAAGTTCAAGCGATTGCGGCGGCTCCTCGCTGGCTTGCACGGCTGGCATAGCCGGCGGTACAACTGTACTAAGTTCCTGGCGCTTCTGTTTTTTACTTTTTTTGCGCTTGGTTTTTCTAGCCATAATAGACTAATTTTAACACAACTGGGGCTGGCTGCAGTTGCAGAGAGTTTGCCCCACACACTATACTGTTTGGCGTGGAGAACGTTAATACAATTTGGCTAATCAGCGGTGCAAGTATTGCTACAGCAGCCTTCGCGGTATGGCAAACTATCAGGCTGCGCCAGCGATTTAATGCTGCATTTACAACCGAGGGCGGTGAGCTGGAAAAGACATTGGCCAAATATTTTCAATCGGTTAATTCAACCGAATCCCACCTGAAAAAACTCGACACTCTCTACCGCCAATTAGCCGAATCCCAAAGCCTGTCATCGCAAAAAATTTCGATTGTGAGGTTCAATCCATTTGGTGATACCGGTGGGGATCAAAGCTTTGTGCTGGCGGTCCTGGATGCACATGATTCCGGCTATGTCATAACTAGCATCCACAGCCGAACCGGTACACGGGTATATGTAAAACCAATTGATTACGGTAAAAGTAAGCATGCCCTCGCCGAGGAAGAATTAAAAGCACTTAAACAGGCCTCAAAAAGAAAGCCGCACAGTAAGGAGAAATCAGATGCCAAAAAAACATGATTTATTAGGAGTTACCGAAACAGATACTATTATCGGCGCTAATGTTCGGCTCAAAGGTAATTTAGCCAGTGAGGGTGATATTTTAATAGACGGCCACCTGGAAGGCAATGTAAAATCGGCCCGCGATGTGACAATTGGAGTCAATGCTCAAATAGCAGGTGATGTTGCTGGGCAAAACATCACAATAGCCGGGCAGCAAAAGGGAGACATTCAGGCTACCGAAGGAGCTACTATTACAGCCACTGGGCAAGTAGCCGGTGACATTACCGCCTCTCTCTTAAGCATAGAGCGCGGTGGTATATTTATCGGTAATAGCAAAATGAAGCCAGCTCAAACACAGACAGAAGCCACAAACAAAGAGCCTGCTGAAGACTAATGTACTACTACATCATCAATCCAGCCGCTGGTAAAGGGGCGATTAATAACATTCAGGACAAGCTAAGAAGCAGGCTAACAGAGCTGGGTATTAGTGGAGAGTTTGCTAAGACTACCGGCCCTGGCGATGCCGCCAAAATAGCGGAGCTGGCTGTAAAAAAGGGAATGAATACCATTGTGGCTGTCGGCGGAGATGATACGGTGAATGAAGTTATTAATGGTATAAGCCGAGAGAATAATACTGCCATAGGCATTATTCCAACCGGTAGTTCTAACCTGCTGGCGGGTCATTTGGGTATCCATGATTGGCAACAGGCCTGTGAGGTGCTGGCCGCCCGCCGAATTACAAGCTACGGACTAATTGCCGCCGGACAAAAATTCTTTTTATCGACCTTGGTGCTGGGCTTTGAAACCCAGCTGGAAGATCGGGCGGAAAATGGCTCCAAGGAAGGTTTGAAAGACAAGATTAAACAGTTTAAGACCAGTTTCGACCAAGCCAAAAATTTTAAGCCACTAAAGTGCAAGATTACGGTTGATAGTAAATATGAACTTACATCCCCCCTCTTCAGCCTGACCGTTGCCAATCAAAAGTTCGACAACCCTCTGGCCGACAATAAACTAATCATTAGCCTAACCGAAAAACCTTCGCGCTGGGATCTCACAAATTATGCCTGGCAGCTGCTGAAGAAAACTCCTGGTAGATTGGAGAATATTAGCACCAGAGTCAAAGCCGATCGGGCTGTCATCGAAATTAACCCCGAAACACAAGTAATGATAGACGGCAATCTGGCCGGTAAAACTCCGATTGTAATTCGCCTGACCGACAGACGCATACGGTTTATTACCGAAAAACAGTCCGGAAACTTCAAAAATTAAGCCTTTTTGTAACTTATTGACCAGAAGAGGCTCATCTGTTAGACTCGGGTTAGCTTAAGGAGACCTGTAATAGCTCACAAAACCCGCCTCAACCGAGAGATCACTGCCCCTGAGGTCAGATTAGTCGATCTCGAAGGTAATCAGGCTGGTGTTGTCAGTTTGCAAGAAGCCCTGGAGCGCGCGGAAGCAGCTGGGTATGACCTAGTTGAAATCGCACCCAATGCCAAACCCCCAGTGGTTAAAATTCTGGATTGGGGCAAATACCGCTATGAACAGACTAAGCAGATCCAAAAAAGCCGTAAGAATCAAAAACAGGTAGAGATTAAACAGGTGCGGTTTGGATTAAAAATCGGTGATCATGACTTTAATGTTAAGCTTGACCGAGCCCGTAAATTTTTAGAGTCTGGTCATAAAGTTAAAATTAGCGTATTATTCCGCGGACGGGAAATTACCCATCCTGACCTCGGCCTGGCTATTATCAGCCGGGTCATTGAAGCTCTATCCGATATAGCTGAGGTCGAACAGACCAACCCCCTATCGGGCCGGGAAATAAGCACAGTAATTGGAAGTAAGAAAGATGCCAAAACTCAAAACTCATAAAGGAATGGCTAAGCGGATTAAACTTTCGGCTGGCGGCAAGATGCTGCGCCGGAAGGCATATCGTAGTCACCTCCTTGGTCATAAGCAAACCAAGACTAAGCGTACATACGTTAAAGAGTTCGAAGTTTCTCAGGGCGATGCTGCCAATATTAAAAAGATGCTAGGAAAGTATAAGTAATTTATGAGAGTTAAACGGGGCGTAGCCTCCCACAAAAAACATAAGAAACTGCGGGCTCAAACCAAAGGTATGAGCCATATGCGGCGTGCCAGTATTAAAAAAGCCCGTGAGGCAGTGCTGAAGGCGCTTTCTTACGCCTACCGCGACCGACGGACTAAAAAACGCGACTTCCGCTCACTCTGGATTGTGCGTATCAATGCCGGGCTACGTGAAACAGGAATAACTTATAGCAAGTTCATGGGTCTAATGAAGAAATCCGGTGTAACACTGGACCGTAAAATCCTAAGCGAACTAGCTGTTAGCCAGCCAGCCGCTTTTAAGGCTGTTGTGGAACACGTTACTAAGCACCAAGCTAAATAGTTAGCTAACAGAAACTGAGACTTTAGAAACAAAGTCTCTTATTTTTTTTATAAATACTTTTCTATCGAACTGTTTGGCATGACGCCTGATCTTCTTCTCGTCAAACTTAATGCCTTGCAAGCGCTTAACTGCATCAATCAGGTCCTGCGGGGTCTGTTTTTTAAATAAAACCCCTGTCTCCCCTTCAATAACATACTCCAGTGCACCGCCCTTAGCATAGGCAATTACGGGGCAGCCGGCCGACATTGCCTCAACCGGTGCTATACCAAAGTCTTCTTCGGGCGGGAAAATAAAACCCTTAGCCCCGGCGTAAAGATCGGCCAGTTCATCTCCGCTAACAAAACCGAGATACTCAATATTGGGCTTGGATCGGGCTTTCTGCCGGTTTATTTCCTCACCCGATCCTGCAACTTTCAGCTTCAACCCCAGTTTATTAAAGGCATCCACGGCCAGATCCAGACGCTTATAAGCCACTTGCCGCCCCACTATTAAGTAGTAGTCCTTTGGGGTGCGTGGTTTTGTAAAACTGCCAGTTTCAATGGGGGGGTATACAACCTCAGAGTCGCGGCCATAGTAGCGCTTAATACGCGCCTGCACATTTGCTGAATTTGCTAGATAATAATCGACCTTTTGGGCCGCTTTGTAGTCCATTCTGCGCAAAGTGCCAATTAGAAACGGGAGTACCAGCCCAGCAAGAGGGTTGAGCTTGCCGAAAGGCGGATGCTTGCGATACCAGTCGTAATCGCTCCAATAGTAGCGTACGGGCGTATGGCAGTAGCAAATATGGGCTGTGCTGGGACCAGTTTTAACATATTTAGATTCCGCACTGGACGAGGAGATTACCAAATCATAATCCGACAAATTAAGTGTTTTAAAAGCCCATGCTCTGGGGATTGTGAATAGTTGATGTTTAGTTTTTGCTAGTTTTATGCGGTTTAGCCAAGTAGGTCGCACATCCGCATCCGCAAATTCGGGAAACTTGCTCGGCTCATAAGCAGCAGTATATATCGGTGCCTTGGGCCATATTTTGTGAAGCTCCAGCACAACCTTCTCGGCGCCTCCTGGCGAAACCATCCAGTCATGAACTATCGCAACTTTGAGCTGCCTCATCAATAAGCTCCTCGGCCTGCTATTAGGACCACAACTGTTCTTAAAATGATCTTTATATCCAGCCAGAAGCTCCAGTTCTCGACATAATACATATCCAGCTTAACCCGTTCATCGTAATCTATGTCGCTTCGTCCAGAGATCTGCCACCAACCGGTAACACCAGGGCGCAGGGACAGCAGCTTGGACTGCTGCGTGCCATATCTATCTAATTCGGCCTGAACTATAGGGCGGGGGCCAACCAAACTTAAATCGCCTTTTACAACGTTGAATAGCTGTGCAAGTTCATCCAAACTGGTTCGGCGTAAGAATCTACCAACTGGGCTAACACGAGGATCATCTTTCAGCTTCTGCTGTTTATCGAATTCCTGGGTCAGCTCTGGTTTACCTAAATCAGCAAAAACCTCGGCATCAGACTTGCCGGTAAAGCCAGGCCCTGTGCAGTATTTGGCTTTCATTGTTCTGAATTTATATACATTTATATACTTGCCTTCCCGACTCAGACGTTTGTGCTTATAAAACACCGGCCCGGGATCAATTAGCTTAATAATAAGGCCAATTACAGTAAAAAGAGGGGTCAAAATTATTAAAGCCAGTCCTGAAGCAGTTAAATCAAAAGCTCTTTTTACAATCCTTCCCCAGCCATCGAGCGGAGTACGCTTGATTTCCACCATTGGCATCCCAGCCATTGTGCTGATAGTCGAGTGGGTAGCATAAATCCCCAGCTGGTTTGGGACGAACCTATAAGTCAGGTGGTGATTGCTAGCAAATGTTACGAGCTCGAGTATTTCTTCTTGGGCCAGAGAAGAGTCAGCCTGAATTATTTCATCAAATTCCACACCACCCAGGCGGTTAACAAGATTAGTTAGATTACGGTCGACTCTTATCTTGCCCATACGCTTCTGGGAGCCTTTTGCGCTATCAATCGCTCCGACTATTTGGTAGCCGGAGGTCCTGGTGTCTTTAAGCCCGTTCACTACATTTGCAGCAATCGGGCCGCTGCCTACAACCACTACCCGGTAAGTACCAATTCCGCGGCGGAACAGCGCTCGTTGCAGGCTCCTTACAATTTGACGGCCCAGTGTTACTGTAACCAGACTTATGCCATAAGCATAGAACGGAATAGACTTGGAGGGGAATATTGGCGAGATACTAAAGAAATCCACCATTATCATGAACATCAGACCCCCTGAAACGGCTACGAATATCTTACCGGCTTCCTGCAAGCGGCCTCTAATACTAGATAGGTTGTAAAGACCGGTTAGAGCGAATATGAGGATAATAACTGGTATTATCAGCAGAAAAATCTGCAGAAAGAATTCAATTCCCAGGGGGTAAGCTACAGGCCTGGCATCGATCTTTACGCGTATGGCATAGGCTACGACAAAGGCTGCCAGCATCGCAGCAAAGTCGATGGGCAAAAGAAAGAGATTAAAAAATAGCTCACTGCGTTTACGCATAGGTATGGTTTATTTTAGCTTAACTATTCAAAAAACAGAAAGCCCCTAGAGGCTTTCTGGCTAGATTGCTTATAAGCCGGATTCTGTCCCCCGCTCCACCAACTGGCGGACCGGGTTGGATGACCATCTATCTGGGCCGAGCATTGCTGATCGGCTCAAGCGGCACTCACGCCAGCCGCGACGAGCAATCGCGTATGGCTGGCAGCCTTGCAGCAGACGGGGTTTACCTCCTTCGGTTGTCACCAACCGAAGTTGTGGGCTCTTGCCCCACTCTTTTCACCCTTACCCAGCAAGCTGGGCGGTATCGTTTCTGTGGCACTTTCCCTAGGCTTGGCTCAAGTATCATTTTCTCGAGAGAAATAATGCTCGAACTTACTCCCGGTTGCCGTTAGCAACCGTCATTGCTCTATGCTGTCCGGACTTTCCTCCCGTAATTTACGGGCGGCCATCTGGCAATCTAGCCAAACAAATATACCTGAAAAAAGCTGTTTTTTCAAGCTATCTAGCTTGATCCAGCGCTTTATTAACCTCAATGTCAGCTAACTGGTTATTTTCTCTTGTCACATGGTGGAATGAGACATCCACACCCTTAATTAGACTATGCACTTGCTCAAATAACGGCTTTAGCTCAGGATTCTTGACCCTGTAACGGCCATTTAATTGCCTTACCACTAGCTCACTGTCAATATTAAAAGTGATCTTTTGAGCATTATATTTGTTCGCGGCCTTTAAGCCGGCAATTACCGCCTTATATTCTGCCTGATTGTTAGTGGTTGTCCCAATGTACTCCCCAAATGACTCGAGGTGCTCTTTATCTGGTGTAAAAATCACTACACCTATAGCTGATGGGCCTGGGTTGCCCCTGGAGCCACCGTCTGTATGAATAATTAGTTCAGGCTGAGGACCAACCGAATTTATTAATGCGGGCATATGGATATTATACTTTAATTTAATACTAGATTGTAAACTAACAAAGTGTGACTTTCGAATTGGTCGGGGTGACAGGACTTGAACCTGCGACCTCACGGCCCCCAGCCGTACGCGCTGCCAACTGCGCCACACCCCGTTCTCCAAACTGGTTTCACTTATACGTGTCGAGATCAAAGCTGCTCTTAAACCCATGCATCATGGCAGCGCTTTGCCTTTTTCCCGCAATATCGCAGGTGGGTGCCCTCAGTCATAACGGCGCACCGTCAGACAATCTTGAGCTCCCATTCAAAAAGCTTGAGAAAAAATACTTAGCGCCGCCAAGGATGCACAAGCTGTATTTATTGTAGCCCAGTTTAACCTGTTAAACCAGTCAAGCCAGGTACTAAAATCTGCATAATCGCTCCTACCACGCCGCTAATTAAGGGCATAATAACCGGGCTGGCCACTAGCAGTAGTAAGAATATAATAATGAGCCCGCTCTGCTCCAGGCTATCCATTACCCTTCTGAGCCCGCTGGGTGCAACCGCATATAGGATCCTAGAGCCGTCTAGAGGCGGGATGGGTATCATATTAAACACAAAGAAAGCGACATTCACTGAAATCATCATAATAAATAAGGGTATGAGTTCTTGGACGATTGGTACAAATGCCAGCCAAGCCGCAAAAAATATGGCTAGTAGCAGGTTGGTTAATGGTCCGGCAAAAGCCACCAGCGCCGCCCCCCACTTGCCGTACCTGACTGCCCAGGGGTTAAACGGTACAGGCTTAGCTGCCCCGAATATTACCGGGGAGCCGGCAATAATCAAAGCGAGAGGTAGGAGCAGTGTCATAAACGGATCAATATGTGCCTTTGGGTTTAATGTCAGTCTGCCCTGAGAGCGGGCGGTTGAATCTCCAAGGTAATCACTCGTCCAGGCGTGGGCGAACTCATGCAGGGTTAAAGCCAATATTAAGGCGAGAATGATATATATAAGTGATATTGGGTCTGGAAACATAACACGATTGTATCATTAATAAGGTTTGACTTAGCAATGTGTATTGGGTATGATTGTGTGGTTCTAATATAAGAGTCAAATGGCATATAGTTGTGAAATCTGCGGCAAAGGCAAACAGTTCGGTCATAATGTTCCCTTTTCCCTAAAAAAGACCAACAAAGTCTGGAAGCCAAACTTACAGCGTAAGTACATTACCCTCGGCGAAAACCGCGTCAGGGTTAAAATGTGTACCCAGTGTATGCGCACGCTTGAAAAATACAAGCGCAAGGAAGCCACCAAGACTGAGGCTGCTAAATCGCCAGCCAAAACCTAAACCCGCCCAAAGGGGCGGTTTTTTAATTCAGGTTGATTATGCCTTTTCTAGAATTATAGTGGTGGTTTCCAGTGGCAGGTCCTTGGCAACTACTTTTAACTTGCCGACTGGCTCAGGGTGGGCTCCAATTTCCTTTAAGAAAACCTCTAGCTTATCCTGGGCTACGGAATACTTGGTTTTACCATCATCATAGTGAGTGGGAATAATATACTTTGGCTCCAGCTGGCTTATAATCTCTGCGGCTGCGGTGGCATCCAGGGTTAAGCCGTGACCTCCTACCGGTATAGTCAAAACATCTACTTCGCCAATGGCTTCAATCTGGCTGTCGGCCAGCTTAGGGGAGATATTGCCAAGATGCAGAACCCTTACGCCGTCAATCAAAATAGAATAAATGGTCGAATTATTCCCCTCTTCTTCAGTATGTAAGGTAGCCGGCACACCAGTAATTAGGCAGTTCTTAACCTCATATTCACCAGGCCCGTCAATGATCATTCCCGGGCCAGGGGGAGCAGTCACTCCTTCGTCCTGAGAAAGCAAAATCACATCGAACGATCCCTTAGCGGCAGACAAATCAGCATAAGGGTCACAAATAATACTGACACCCTTGCCTGTCAGCCGTACGCAGTTCATGCCAAAATAGGTTACCTCCACTGCCCTACTCCTTACTTTCTTCTTTTTGCGAACCTGTATCCTCAGCCACTGGAATATCTACTGGATCTTCCTTAAGCCTGGCAGCAACCGGCCTGATGTCGGCCTTAGTCTCGTCAACCAATATGATTTTCTTTGACTCTAGGATTCCGGTTAAAAACCTATCATTTAAGCTCAGACGGTACTCAAAATCTTCCGGAGTCATGATGGTGAAATTGATTTCTTTATTCAATTCTTTCTCTACCTCCTGCACTACCTTATTCACTCGGCTGCGGTTTACATCACCCATAATAAATATATCGGTACTGGCCTTGTGGTCTCGTACAAAAGTGCCAGTTAAGAAGGCCAATTCCACATTACCGCTCGAGCGCAGCTTTTTAGCCAGCTCGTCATCTTCCCTCGTCTCTTTTAGCTGCGGTTCATCAAGTGAAATATTAGTGAATATGGCTCTAAGCGGCGCGTAAAACTGATACTTCTTATTAACTTCGTAGTAAAGCCGATTATTAGTGCTGTCAGAACGCACGATGCCGATTGCCAGCAGGTTGGAAAGCTCACGCCTGACCGAATTAATCTGCTCATCTACTTTACGGGTAATCTCCCGTACGTAGTAAGGACGGTCTGGGTTATTAAGAAATAAGCTTAATAATTTTACTCGGGTTTTTGAACCAAATAGTTGATCGAACAAATATTTCTCCTGCCTCACTAAAAATTAAAATATGAAATCGCACTTAATTATAGCAGAAGGATTTATACCGCAACACCTTTTGTGTTCAAAGTTCGGACGGCCGAGAATAAGAACTCAAAGTTAGCTCAATACAAATGACACCAATAAGGCGGAGGCAGCCAGCGACATAATAATGAAAGTTATTGCTAGTACAATCCTAGAGAGAAGGCCCCCGGTGTATACTCCGACAACATCTGATGATTGGCTAAGCCTAGCAATTAAGAACACCAAGGGGACCGCCGCTAGGCCATTAAAGACGGCTGTAAACACCAACGCTTTAATAGGGTCGATTCCGATTAAATTCATCGTCAAACCAAGTAGGGTGCCTAGGGCAATGATAGTGTAAAATCCCTTCGCTTGCCTGAGCTTTCTAAACAAGCCCTCTTGCCAGCCCAAAGCTTCGCTTAAGGCGTAGGATGATGAGCCTGCCAGAACGGGCACAGCAAGCAAGCCCAAGCCGATGATGCCGACAGCGAATATACCCTTGGAGATCAAGCCGGCGTTAGGGAAGCCCTGCACTAAAGGCTCCAGTGCACGAGCCGCATCGGCCGCACTGTTTATTTGAGTGATGCCATTGGCATGCAATACGGCAGCTCCTGTCAAAATGATAAAAAAGGCTGTCACATTAGAGAAAACCATCCCGATTACATTATCGGTTTTGAGGTTTCTGAGAAATTTAGCGCTTAGCCTAGGAACTCCACCCTTCTGGGCAAGCCGGTGGCTAGCGATTTCTTCTTCTACCACCTCCGAGGTCTGCCAAAAAAACAAATAAGGAGATATGGTTGTACCCAGCACCGCTACAAAAATGAATAAATAATCTATACTGAATTCAATGCGGGGAATTAATGTTGCTTTTATTACATCATCCCAGGGTATTTGCACTATAAATGCTGTTAATGGGTATGCAAGAAGAGTTATTGCCAACCATTTGAGTGATTTAGCTAGGGTTCTATAAGATACAAACAACTCGAAAAATATGACAACCAATGCGAATAGCAAAGCCAGCGCGGTAAACGAAACAGTTGGGACTATTAGCCTTGTAGCGGCTGCCATGGCACCGATATTCGCTCCGATATTAATGGTATTAGCCACTACCACTAGTAGCACAACAGGATAAAGAACCTTGCGGCCATAATGCAGCCTAATAACTGCAGCTAAGCCTTTGCCTGTGACAGCACCGATACGAGCACAGGCCTCCTGTACAGCCGTCATCAATGGCAGGGTTAGCGGCATCAGCCAGGCGGTAGTATAGCCGAACTGGGCGCCTGCCTGCGAATAGGTGGCTATACCGGAAGGATCATCGTCGGCTGCTCCTGTGATTAGACCAGGGCCTAAGATTCTCCAGAACCGCCCAAAGCGCGACTGCTTTACCTGCAGTACGAGCCCTTTGCGCGTAAAACGAGATTTTCCCTCAGCAGCCATATTACGGCTAGCATATACGGCTTATGCTTATTTGGCAACTACTTGGGCCGCTTGGCGGCGGTCATAGCAGCTTGGAGTTCAGCCGCATCATCTAATGGCGCAAGCTCACTAACTCCATACCTATTTGTAAGAGCCGTCTTAATTAGGAAGTCTGCCAGTACGGGGTTTTTAGGTAAAATCGGACCATGCAGATAAGTCCCCAGTACATTATTAAATCTCGCCCCCTCATAGCCGCTGCGGCCATCATTGCCATAACCCTTAATAATCTTGCCGAGCGGCGACTGGTGCGCCTCTAGTACAGTCTTGCCGCTATGGTTTTCGAACCCGACCAGTTGACCCCACTCAGTTTGAATCACAATATTACCGATCATCCGATGGCTAGAGCCGGTTGTCGTAGCTCCAAAGATCTCAATGCCGGGGATCTCCTCTCCCTCAGCTGTCTTAAAGCCTTTGCCAAATAGCTGATAAGTGCCGCAGACAGTGAGCATGGGTATACCCTTTTCGGCAGCCCGATGCAGTCTTCCGGCGGAGCGTAGCAGATCCTGGCCGACTGCGATTTGGCCTTTGTCCTGGCCGCCGCCGGCGAAGATGATGTCGGCCTGATCGATCCCCTTGGTTTCACCGATACCCCTCCCAAGAACAACCGGCTTAAACCCCCTCCACTCGAGCCTTCGCACCAAGGTTAGTACATTACCTCTATCACCGTAAATATTCATCTCATCGGGGTAAAGGTGCAGAATGGTAACAGTTTTATTCATTCCCATATCCCCTTAATGTCGGTTTTCTTGCCTAATATCTTCCTTAGCTCAAGCATTGCCGTATAAGTTGGAACTATGTAGCCAGCCTGGCCCGGTTTCAGGCTACCTATGAAATTATTTAAAGCCTTCTTTAGATTCGGCTCTGTGCTCTGCAAACCGATACCGGCGTATTTAAGTCTCAGAGCTAGATCGCTCGCCCTTATGCCTGAGGCGGTAATTGAGTGATTCAACGGTTTAAACTCCTCAAAAGCTACATCCCACAGCCAGGAAACGTCCCGCCCATCGGCAAACTTGTCATTGACCGCAATTAAAAGCGGCTGACTCTTTTTCCCTAGTAAGAAGGTTTGGATGATTTGATTGAACCCGGTTGGGTTCTTAATTAAAAGCAGATAAATCTTTTTACCATCAACTACCAGAGATTCCACTCGGCCGAAAGCCGCACTAACCCCTTTTAGAGCATGAACCATATTAGGGGGCTCCAAACCTAAAATATACCCTAGGCCAAACACAGCAGCAGCATTATATATATTGTAAACGCCCGGCAGGTTAAGAGACGCATCACCCCCCCAGTCACCGGCTAGTGACATTTTGAATTTAGAGTGGCTGCCGGCTAGTTTAATGGCACTTACCACAAACTCCGGCTTGGGACGGTTAAAGTGCCCCCGGCTGCAAGCGTAATGGCCGATGTGGCCAAAGAATATTCGGCTGAACTTCAGAGCCCTCCCGCAAAGTGGGCAGTTAATAGAATCAGCCGTTACATCGTGAGCCATCTTTTTTACAGGAACGCCGCTGAGACCAAAGTAGTAAACCGGCTGCGATTTAAGCATTTTCTTTAGACCGGAAACCAAAGGGTCGTCGGCATTCAGAAGCACGGCGGCATCGGTAGCGGCTATAGCCTGCCCGATAAGCGTGGCGGTAGAATCCAGCTCACCGTATCTATCGAGCTGATCACGAAAGAGATTCAAAACCGTAATTAATTTCGGTTGGAGCATCCTGCAGACCTCGGGCATAGCCGCTTCATCGACCTCGAACACACCGACGTCTTCGCTGATCCGCCCATTCATGTCGCAGTGTTCGATTAGAGTCGAAACTATACCCCTGGCCAGGTTTGAACCGGCACGGTTAGCAACGATTGTGTAGCCTTCCTTTTGGATAGCGGTTACCAGCATTTTACTAGTAGTGGTCTTACCGTTCGTACCGGTTATAATCACGCTACCGCTCTTTATGGTAGCGGCTATTTTGGCGCCTATATTCGGGTTTAATTTAAGCGCCACCAGTCCCGGCAGAGCCGAACCGCCACCTCGGCCTAGCGCACGACTTAGGCGCAAGATGGTTTTGGTAATCAGTATCGTTATATACACAGGCATAGATACATTATACCGCTTTAGTCATAAACTTCTGCGCGACTCTTAGGGCCTCTTCGGCCGATTGCGCCCACATAATGTCTGGACTGCGCTTGAACCAAGTCATCTGCCTCTTCATCAACTGGCGGGTATGAACCATAATCAGTTCCTCAGCCTCGGCAAGCGTGGTTTTACCCGTAAGGTTATCGATTATCTCTCTGTAGCCCACAGTATTTAGAGGTTCGCAGTCAGGGCCGTAATGAGATACCAAGGCTTTAACTTCATCCGTCAAACCGGCCTTAAACATGGCGCTGGTACGTCTGATGATATTGCTCTCAATAGCTTGCTGGCCGGGGTTCAGGCCAACCAGTAGCCAGTTCGGCGGCAGCTTCGGGCGACTGGTTCGCGGCTTACCCGCTGTTTCGATAGCCCTAATGACCCGGCGCGGATTATTAAGGTCGATTTCGGCCGCCCGCTCCGGGTCTAGTTGTTTTATTTGAGCAACTAGCTCAGTAATCGGCATTTTTTCTAGCTGCATTCTAAGCTCGTTACTAGCCCCGGCCGGAAACTGGTAGTCATATAGAACAGCATAGGTGTACAATCCGGTACCTCCCACCAAAATCGGCAACTTGCCTCGTGCGCGAATGTCGCAAATGGCATCCAGCGCGTGAGCCTTGAACTCCGCCGCGCTGAAGTTACGATCGGGTGTAATTAAATCCAGGCAATGGTGCTTAATACGGGCCTGCTGAGCGGCAGTAGGCTTAGCCGTACCGATATCCATACCTTTATATATCGTACGAGAGTCGGCAGCTATAATTTCGCCCCTATATCGTTGTGCAATCTGCAACGCTAAGTCTGTTTTTCCACTAGCTGTGGGGCCAACAACCGCTATCAGCCTGGCATCTCGTTCAGTTTTGCTCATCGGGCCACCAAATCAGATCTTCAAACTTTATCACCCTATACTCTTCACTTATCTTCACCCCTTCTGCTTCCAGATCACGCTTGTGAGCCTCACGGCCCCCTGTAGTGTAGCCCGAAGCCAAACCGCCATAACGGTTCACCACCCTCTGCCACGGCAGCTCAAGCGGCCCCCAATGCGCCACCTGCCCCACGATAATAGCGGCCCTGGGGTGACCGCACAGAGCCGCCACTTGGCCATAAGTCATTAGCCGGCCTTTCGGTATTCTGGCAACTAAATCATAAACATCCTTGGTAAACTGACTGACCTTGCGCTCAGCCACCAGCCAGCACCTTTAGTCTGCGTAGTGCCTTTGGCTCAAAGTAGTGCGTAGTTTGTACAAAATCGAACCGGCTATGCCACTCCTGCTTTTCGATCGGCTGGGCTGGGTCGGTAATATCAATACTGCCATACTCCACACCGCCATAATAATCTTTCTTTCCATGCGGACCCCCCGAATGCACAAACTCGATTACATCTTTTTTTACCTTTACCACTAGTACAGCATGGGGTATTCCGTCGTGCCCGGTCATATAAATCATGTCCCCCGGTTTTATACCTGATACGTCATCAAAGCAATCATTAGCCAGAGGACTGGCAATAGTAGCCATATCGGCAATGTTGCGCGGCTGGTTGCCCCAGTCTTTTTGAATTTGGCTCAGGGGCACAGCATCCGGATAAGCCTCTACTGCCCCCCTGTTCAAACCAGCCGGGGGAGTCAATACCGGATTGTCATATATCTCAAGCATCTGCTCCCGTGATTTATACAGGCAGTCTGCCAACCGAATGCCACGGCTTTTTAAAGCTTGGTCGAGCACAAAATACATAAAGCCTGAGCATTCTACACCTAAACCGATTCCGTGCATAAACTTGCGATACTCCTCACCGTCTTTCAGGCGCTTGTCGGCTAGTTCTTCTAGTAGGACTTGTGTAATTTCGGCCGGCGAACCCTTGCCTTTCAGTGGACCCGGCTTGGGGTTTGGATTCTCTTTAGTATGCACAGGCGCCATATAATAGGGTGTCCAGAAGCTAACCCCATCCACCTTCAGCTCATATTCATCAATAAATTTACGCATGTTCATATATAGGGTCCTTTAAAAGCTACTTTTTGCGGCCCGTTCTGCAACCTCACTGATTACCCTGCTTACAAAACCGCCAAACGGTAATGGTGCCGGCTCCTGCTTCCGCAGCAAATCGGCTCGCACACGGGGTGCTACCTTACCACTTGCTACCTCTTTATCCCCCACAACAATCGTATAAGGCACCTTGGCGAGTGACGCGCCGCGAATCTTTTTACTCACAGATTCGTTCGAGACATCTAGCTCTGTACGAATACCGGCGGCTTTTAATTCACTCTGCATTTTCTCTGCAGCAGCCGAGATCTTTTTTGTTTCATTTACAGTCATTATCCTAACCTGCTCTGGCGCCAGCCACACCGGGAAATTACCGGCGTAATGTTCTATAAGAATTCCCAGCATTCGCTCAAAGGTGCCGTTCAGGGCACGGTGGATTAAGACCGGCCGCTGCCTGGAGCCGTCTTCGGCCACATAGCTAAGGTCGAACCTCTCGGGCTGGTTAAAATCGAGCTGAATTGTTGAAAGCTGGTGCTCCCGGCCAATCGCGTCAGTGGCCAGAAAGTCCATCTTCGGCCCGTAAAAAGCTGCCTCCCCCTCAACCGCCTCGTAATCCATCTTAAACTTCTTAGCCAAGACCGTAAGCTGCTGCTCAGCTTTATCCCAAACAGCTTTATCGCCCAAATACTCCTTCATCCTACCTGGATCGCGCAAAGATAGTCTTACTCGGTAAGTTAGGCCGTAAACCGACATTAATGAATCGATTTCTCTTACGATTTTGCCTATTTCTGCTTCTACCTGATCGGGGCGTACAAAGGCATGGGCATCGTCTTGGGTCAGTGCCCTCACCCTAGTTAAGCCACCCAAGGCACCCTTAACTTCATTCCGGTGCAGGGTCGAAAACTCCGCGTATTTTACAGGCAAGTCGCGGTAGCTGCGCAATTTAGCAGCATAAAGCTGGGCATGGTGGGGGCAGTTCATCGGCTTAAGTGCCAGTTTATCGTCCTCGGCATCTATTACAAACAAACTACCCGCGAATTTATCCAGGTGGCCGGATTTGGCATACAAGCCGGTTCTTGTCATGTGACCGGTGCGGACCTCTTCGTAACCATCCGGCCCATTTAGCTCTCGTACCTGTTGCATCATAGCGTTAATCATCGCCGTGCCTTTAGGGGTAAACAGCGGTAAGCCAGCGCCAACCATTTCATTCTGTAAGAAAATGTCTAGCTGGGCACCAAGCTTGCGGTGATCACGACGCTCGGCCTCCTCCAACTGATGAAGGTGCGCCGCAAGCTCCTCTTTACCGGCAAAAGCCACCCCATAAATACGCTGCAACTGAGGGTTTTTCTCATCACCACGCCAATAAGCACCCGAAACCTTAGTGAGCTTAAAGCTACCGGCCTGGCCTGTACTTTTTAAGTGCGGGCCGGTGCACAAATCCTCAAAATCACCGTTCGAATACAGACTTACTGTTGTAACTTTTTCCACATTTTTTACACCGAGCTGTTCTCTATCTAGGTCCTTTGCCTTGGTGGTGCCATACTTCTTCAGGTCATTCATCAGCTCGACCTTATATGGCTGGTGTTTCTGCTTAAACAGTTTGATTGCTTCATCTATCTTTATCACACTACGCTCAAACTTCTGATCTTCGGCAATAATCTCGTGCATCGCCTTTTCTATTTTCGGCAGATCTTCCGGGTTCAATGCGTCAGGCAAATCAATATCGTAATAAAAGCCGTTTTCTATCACCGGGCCGATGCCAAATTTGGCCTTAGGGTAGAGGCGCCGCACGGCCGCAGCCATGATATGGGCCAGCGAGTGGCGCATGGGGTGCAAATCGATTTTTTCGGCTTTTTTGCTCATCTCTCTCCTTAAAAATAACAAAAACACGCAAACTTTTGCGCGTTTGGGCCCGATGTAATCGGACGGTTCCACCAAACTTCCCGGCAGCTGCCGGACACTCTTTATCAGTCTGACGCGACCGATGAACGGAGCTACGGGGCGGTTAACTCCCGCTTCGCTCTATTTACCTCTCTAGCCTAATAATTATATCATCAAATAATGAATGAGGCGCTTCGGCAGTACATCCCCTTAGATAAATCGTGGATTATTCGCATGGGCCTACTGGATATTATTAATGGTAAGCCGCAGATTGTTGAATTTTTGAGCGGCCAAACAGGATTGAGCGATGATCTTCAGGCACTATTGCAGGCAGCCAAAGACTGGCCGGTTAAGCAATCTATTGGTGTTGGTGAATCAGGCACCCTATACCGCTTTCTGCATTTTGCCTCGTGGAAGATGGGGCTAGGTAAGACCTTCGTTCGCCGCGGTACCCTTAGGCATCGCAGTATTACAAACGACCCTGGCATTATTACGCTTAGCCAAAGGGAGCTGCTGGGGCTAGATAATGGCACCTCACAGTGGGCTAGCGCTGCAGTACTTTTAGGTGACGAGAAGAGGCTACCCGGTCCCCCACTTAAGCTGGGCTTAACATATGAAGCAGCTTATGAATGGTCGCCACGTCAGGAGTGGGAGCCGAGATGGGATGAAACGATAGAACGTCAGGCCGAGGCATTTATAAGGCAAGTAAAAGGCCAGCCGGCCGGCTTTCGGCCGGGGCACTCAGAAGATTACTGCTTGGCGCGGGCACTTAATATGATTTCGGCAGGCGAAGGCAGTAAGAGATGGCCTAGCCTGGCCGGCCATGAAACCAACCGGCTGCATGAAATGGAGACTGCAACCAGCCAAGCCGATAGCGGAAGGGTCGTTACATCAAAAGACCACCGCGTGGTGCAGGCGGTGGCAATAAGAGCAGTCATTAAAGGTAGCAATGTTAAGTTCAAGCACCCGAAAGCTATAACTAAAAGCTGGCCAAGGTTTTGGGAATTTATAAAAATGGTGGGTCCTACAGGACTCGAACCTGTGACCTCTTCCACGTCAAGGAAGCGCTCTAGCCAGCTGAGCTAAGGACCCTAGTGGGTCAATCAACCTAAGAAATATAGCCGAAATACACCTGAAAATCAACGAATCTGGTATGCTTGTGCTATGAGTAATCCTAGGTCAGGCATCGAGTATATCGGCGTCACCTGCGTGTTTATCTGTCATGACGGCAAGGGTAAGATACTGCTGCACAAACGCAGCCAGAACTGCCGTGATGAGCGTGGGCGCTGGGATAGCGGTGCCGGCGAACTAGAGTACGGTGAGGATTTTGAACTGGCAGTTGAGAGAGAGATATTAGAGGAATATGGATGCCAGGCCGAAAACATTCGGCAGTTAGGCGTTCACAATGTTATTCGCAATGAGGAAGAAGGCCTAACCCACTGGGTCGCTGTCGTGTTCAGCGCTCAAGTCGATCCAGCAGAAGTTAAGATCGGTGAACCACATAAAATGGATGAGATCGGTTGGTTTAGCCCAAAAGACCCGCCCTCACCGCTTCACTCCCAGCTTAAAACCTATCTTAACTTTTTGGGTGATATCGACACTCTAGAGACTTAAGCTTGCCAATTGCACATATTAATTGCAGGATATTAGGATACTTGTACATCGACAGATTGGAGAGCGATGCCCAGGGCAACCAAGGGTATTGAAAGTAAAACAGCCAGCAAGGAGCAGATAGACAAGGCTTGCGAAGAACTCGCCCGCTACGGTGAAGTCAGCCGGGAAATTTCATCGATCGGAATTAAGCTGAATGATGAAATTGAGACGCTGCAGTTCAAGGCATTGAGCCAGATCAGCGCTTTGCAAGAAGAGCGTGAGCAGTTAGAGGCCAGCCTGGAAACATTCGCGGTAGCCAACCGATCGATGCTAGCAGAAGGTAAAACCATCAGCCTGCCAACGGGTAAACTGAGTTGGAAGCATGGTAAGGCCAGCCTGGAAGGCACTGATGATAAAAAAGCCATAGCCAGCATCCGCAAGCTCAAAAGAGCTAAGGACTTCATTAAGACCAGTTTCAGCCTTAAAAAAGCGGAACTCCTTAAAGAGCCTGACTTTGCCAAGAAAGTCGATGGCGTGGTGTTTAACCCGCCCAAGGAACGCTTTTATATAGATCCAGTGGAGGTCAAGGCCGACACTCCAGCCACCGGTAAAAGCGGTTAGCAATAGCCGGGTGTCTTAACGGACGCCCGGCTTTTAATTTTTATTCAATCCTCCAAAAACCAATCCCCTTACGCTTGCCTCTCTGCCCCGCGCCAAAGTAATCTATTTGTACAGTCTTCTAAAAAATGAGGGGAACGCCAATGGTGCTTAATCACCATATAGCAGAAAAGATTCAGGGCAAGGTTGCGGGCTTAGTCAACCAGCCGATATCGGTTGTAAGCCCAGAGGGTGCTGTGCTGGCTAGTAATGATCCCCTGGTAGAGGAAAGCGTAGAAGTAGAAAAGCACCCTCATGCAATCGACATTCTCTACAACAGTGATGTAGCTGGCTACGTAGTACTAGCCTCTCAGATGCCTAACCAAGAAGAAATCGCCCCTCTCATTCGCTCGATCGCTGAACTGATAGTGCACCAATCAGCCTTAATTGAGCAGCTCCCCCAGCAAGAAGAACGGCTCGATAAATTCGTATACGACTTACTCAATTCCGAAAGCGATGGCGACCGTATGCTAATAGCCGAAGCTAGGCTATTCGACATAGAGCTTACCGGCCCGCGGATTGCCATTACCATTTATATAGACGACCCCATACTAACCGGCGAGACCAGGGACGAAGGTGACCGTGAGCTAAGAATTTCGCGTTATAAATTCAACATCAACCGAGCCCTAAACTCCTACTATACTTCTACTCGAAGGAATGTCATTGCCTACTTGGGGCAGAATGTATTCTGTATTTTAAAAGATATAGACAGCACTGATAGTGATCTGGGCGAAAACCTAGAGAAGTTTAAAAAATCGATTAATACCATCTATGGCATTCTGAAATCGGAGCTCAAAGTCACAGCTACTGTCGGGGTTGGCAATTATCACCCAGGCGTTTCCGGCCTACGCACCAGCTACCAGGAAGCAGTCTCAGCCATTGAGCTAGGGGCGCAGAATTGGGATAAAGATCGGGTTTACCACATTGACGACTTTGGGGTAGTCGCCCCTCTGCTGTCAGGTATAGACGAAAGTAATATTTACTTCAGCCGTGAACTGCTAGAAAAATTAGGCCAGAACGGCGGTGTAATAGAAACACTTGAGACTTTCTTTAAAAACAATATGGGTCTCACCCAGACCGCTGGCGAGCTAAACATTCACCGCAACACTTTGGTGTACCGGCTAGATCGCATTGCTGAAACGCTTGGCCTGGATCCTCGCAGCTTTGAGGACGCTGTACAAATTAAGCTAGCGATTCTGTTTAATAAATTCGTAGGCCAGAAATGAGAATCGGGCAACCTCTAGCAGATCAGATATTAGAAAGAGCCAAAGGCATCTTGGATCGAACGGTACTGGTAGCCGATGCTCAAGGCTTGGTACAGGCCAGCCAAGATTACACCGGCCAGATTATGGTTGACGCGCTTAGGTCATGCCAGGAAGGCAAGATCGTCCGCTCCTTTTTAGGTGAAAGCCAAATTGCCTGGTGTCCTTTTGTGTATGATGGGCAGACAGTCGGTGCTTTTGGAATTATAGAAGGAAATGAAGGGCCGATTACGCCCGAAGCTATCAGTCTGCTGCAGGGGCTGGCCGAAGTCATTACTCACCAATACTTCCTTATGAGGCATATCCAGCCATCGGCCACCGTGCGGGCCAAATTCTTTAAGCAAGTACTAACCACAGCACGCGGCAGTCATACAGAAACCTACCGCCAAGCTGACGTTTTACAGCTTAACCTGCGTATGCCGCAAGCCATTATTTTGATTGAAATTAACGGCTTTCAGGAGGGTATTCGCAGCCAGCTTGGAAGCATTTCGGCAGATGAACAGGAGCTTAAAATCGCCCAGGCTGCCGATGATATCACCCAAACTGTTTTAGGAGCATTCAATAACCATCCCGGAAATATCTGCTGCTACTTGGGTGGTGATACCTTTGTGCTCTCAAAGGGTATTGGAGGGGAAGGATTAACCATTCGCAATACTATGCGTTTCTTAATCGAAAAGGCTGAGTATGTATATGGGATTCTGAAAAAACAGTATCCTGACAAAACCGTATCGCTAGGAGTGGGACAGTACTACCCCGATCTGGGGGGCTTACGTAAGAGCTACCAAGAGGCCAAGCTCTCTCTTCACGTCGGCACTAAGGTTTGGGGTAATGATACGGTTTACCATATTAAGAGCGTAGGGATGTTCGTTACCCTGGCTAATGTAACCCAGGAGCGCAAGGCCGAGTTAGCGCACCAGATTTTATACCCCCTCTTAAAAGATGAGCAGCTCTATAAAACCGTTAGAACCTTCCTGACCTCGGGGCTGAACCTAACCGAAGCTGCCGGGCTTCTGCATGTCCACCGCAATACATTAATATACCGGCTTGATAAAACTAAGAAGGTTATAGGCCTCGATCCCCGTGTATTTGATGATGCATTGCAGATAAAGCTAGGGCTGATGTTTTACCAAGACACTGAGCCGGAATCACCTGTACTTCATAAGGCATAATGACAAAAATATCATAGGTTAAGGCGAGTTTTTTGGAGGCTCTTATGTTTGACTTCCACCTCCAAAGTAGTAACCTTAATGTTTATTGAGGCTACTTAGGCAGATAAGGGAGAATACATGGAGCCAAATTACAAGCTAGAAGATTTTCAGCTTTTTTATGAAGAAATCAGCGGGCAGACAGCCACCGGCGGTGTCCAAGCAGAGCACCAAGAAAACGGCTACGAAAACACCCCCAGTCTCAGCGAAGCGCAAGTGAATCAGCTCCGGGAAGATCTGGAGCAACAGAGCCAAAGTTTATATAGAGAATCATGAGCTTTCAAGAGAAGCTCTTTTTTTAGATTGACAGTTCGGTATTTGTTCGGTATACTTCAGAGCAAGGGGATGCTTCTAGGGAGGCTGTGTGGATATAGAGGGTTTACTAAAACAGCAGCCGAGGCAAGGTCGAGCTCTATTTATAGACATGAACTCATTCTTTGCCTCGGTCGAACAGCAAGAAAACCCTCAACTGCGCGGTAAGCCGGTAGGAGTTTGTCCTTTTGTCGGTGATGCCACCTGTGTCATTGCTGCCTCTTACGAAGCTAAGCGGTACGGAGTTAAGACGGGTACTAATATAGCCAAGGCCAGGCGCCTTTGCCCGCATATTCAGCTAGTAGAGAATAATGCCAGGCTCTACCGGGATTACCACCGCCGTATTATGTCGGCTTTAGAGCAGACCCGGTGCCAGGTTAGAGTACAAAGTATAGATGAAGCCCTCTTGCTAGTACCCAGAGACCTGCTGGGCGAAGGCTTAAAGCTGGCAGAAGAAGTAAAGAATATTATTCGAACCATAGGCAGCCATCTGCAATGCTCGGTCGGGATTGCCAGTAATCGCTTCTTAGCCAAAATGGCTACCAATATATATAAACCCAATGGTTTAATTGAGATTAAGCTAGAAGATCTTGAGGGTTTTTACTCTATTTTAAAACTAACTGATCTGCATGGTATCAGCTGGCGGATGGCCAGGCGCCTAGGCTCTATGGGTATTCAGACACCGCTCGATTTCTATCAAGCACCTTACTCTCTGCTGAAAAGCCGACTGGGTGTTAATGGTGAGCGCTGGTATCTGCGCCTACGGGGCTATGAGGTCGATTTAGCCGTAACTAAGCGAAGAATGATTGGCCACCAGAACACCATTATTCCCCGGCCGGCCAGTACCACGGGAGAGGTTTTAAGCGTGGCCAGCCGGCTAACCTACAAAGCCGCTGTACGACTGAGAGCCTCCGGGCTGGCCGCACAATCTGTAACGGTATATGTGCGGTTTGCGGATAGATCCTATTGGGGCAAAACTTTAAAGACCAGATCTCCCTTCTTTGATTCCAGCACCTTTTTTGCGCATGTCCAAAAAATACTGGCGGGCTGGTCCCCTCCCCGCCCGGTCAGGCTGGTTTCGGTTACGGCTACCGACCTAATTCCTATCCAGGCCACTACCCTAAGGTTATTTGATCCAACAGATAAAGCCGAAAAGTTAAGTGAGGCACTAGACGAAATAGATCTGCGCTTCGGTCGTAATACTATTAAACCGGCTAGGCAGTTGCTAGGCGGAAAGATTATAGATCAAGTTGGCTTTGGCAATGCCCCTGATACCGCGCTGGCCTTAAAAAGTTAAGGGGCCAAACTACTCGTTCGGCCCCTAGAAGGACTACCCCCTGCCCGATAAAGGGCGAAAGTCCTCGGGTAAAATGGCATCGCTTTGCAGTGCTCTTACAAACCGCTCGATTTCCGACTCCATATTGGAGTAAGCTAGGCGCTTAAGGTCACGGTGGACGGCTTCGGTCGCATCATCAAGCCATATATCAAATGCATCGAGCTCATCCTGATGGCATAGCAGAGTACGCCACAGTTCACAGTTGGGGCAGCGTAAAATTACCTGCCACTCCTGGCTCCCGATTTCCTGCCATTCTTCGGGATACACCAAATCCTTTTGGCATTCAGGACAAATATGCAACTGCCGCTTTGCCCGCTGGGTGTTAGGATCAAACATAAACACCTCCCCTTCAAAGAACCTTTGGACTACTCCAAGCTTACCGCCTAGTATAGACCTACAGTCTATAAGCGCAAGAGTTATTTTTAATAGGGTTAACAGCCAGCATAATAATTAAGGCTGAGCTCGAAGGCTCAGCCTTTTGTTTGCCGTAACAGTGCCGCGCTGGCCGTTAGGAACCCGAGGCATTTTTTTAAATCCAGTTGGTCATGCTCATCGCGCAAGGCGGATTCCGCATCCCAGCTTAATTCCGGATAAATCTCGAGTAAGGGGCCTAGTATGGCAATATTATCAGCAGATAACCCTCCGGCCAGCCCCCAGCTCATCGGCAGCCCGGAGTCTGTCAGAGCTTCAAGAATCTCCTTCGAGCGGTCGACATCCAGCTCCACCCCCTGTCCGCCGCTTGGGTCAAACAGCACACTGTCGACAACTCCACAGTAATCTTGCAGCTTGCGGCCCAAAGCAGCCGGTGATTGTCCCACTGAGGCGTAAGCCCGACGGCTAACCTGCAGAACGACCCTCGTAAACATCCTCTCCCTTAGGCGCTCCAGTTGATCAGGACGCGGCCAATCCACATTCAACTGCACTCCATCGGCATATTTGCAGGGTTTTAGTATGGTTTCCAACTGAGCGCAGAGCCCAGCTGCCCGGCTGTTGTAATGCGCCAGATTTAGAGCCATCTTACTGCCGACAAAGACCCGATCAAGGCTATCAGGAGAAATATAGCGGTTAATATTGCTTGCCGCGCCCAAGGTCAGGCCCTTATAGCTAACCAGGGCGCCGATCATAAGCTGATGACTGTCTGGCCAACCTAATTCCTCAGCTGATTTAAGCAGTACCTCAACCTGATGCCTGTCTGTCACGCCAGTAATTCCAATGTATGGTTTTGCGACATAGGCTTTCAAAATACCTCCCGGTGTAAGCTAGCAGGACATAATCATACTACTTAAGCTTAAAAACCAATGATAGCGGCATATGTGGGCATACCAGAGACCTGTTATCCACTTTTGGCATTAGTTTTCCACCTTAAAATTTAATAGTTACCTATCAACATGTTGTCATACAATTTGCATTTTATTTCCAAATAGCCTACTATTTTGAAGTGGTAAGGAAAGCCTTCGTGATTATGCCGTCTTTTTATTTGTTTTTTTCGGCCAAAGCGGGGCTTTTTATTATTAATCCCCCGGTTAGCTCATGAAGTGCCCTTTCTGTCGGGCCGAGACTACCGACGTTTTTAACTCCCGCCCCACCAGATTCGGCACCCAAATCTGGCGCAGACGGCGCTGCCTCGAGTGTAAGGAGTCATTCACTACCTATGAAGCGATTGATCTGGGGTTTTTAAAGGTAATCAAAAAGCCCGGCAAGAAGCAGCGCTACTCTCGGGCAAAACTCTATTCAGGTATTTATGGTGCATTTTTGAGCATTCCTGCCAAGGAAACTACGGTGGACTCAGTAACAGATACGGTAGAATCCAAAATATTAGATACTAGGCTGCAGGAGATAACTTCCCAACAGATAGCAGAGATCGTACTTTCAACCCTGAAACACTTCAATACGGCTGCTTTCTTACGATACTTATCCTACCAAGCCGATTTAGAATCTGACGCCCAGCTGAAAGCCGAACTGAAGAAATACTAATAAGCGGCCCGAAAGGCCGCTTATTGTGTATTAGGAAGGTTTTACCCCTTCTTCTCGCCCTCACCACTAGCATCGGGCTTCTTGTCTTCGGGTTTACCACCTTCACCTTGCTCAGACTGCTTACCCTCGGCTTCCTCGGCCCCTTCAGCGGCCTCTTCGCCCTCTTCAGGCGGCAATGCATCCTCAATAGGCTCCTCTAGCTCAGCCAGCTCCTCCTCGCTTCTAGGTGGATCGACTTTCACAATCAGCTCTTCTAGCGGAGTCAGGATGGTGACGCCCTCGGGGATTTTTAAGTCGCCAACGGTAATCGTTTTATCGAAATCATCGAGTACGGCAATGTCTACTTCAAACCCTTCGGGCAGGTTGGTCGGCAAAGCTTCAATTTCAATCGCCTCAAGGTTTTTGATTAAAGTACCCTCTTGCTGGTAGACGGCAGTTGATTCACCAACTAGGTGTACCGGTATTTCAGCCTTAATCTTCTCATCCATGCGAACAGCATAAAAATCGGCATGGATAATCTGCCCAGTGCGGACATCTTGCTGCAAGTCGTGAATTAATACGTTCTTTAGCCCTGCCTCATCAATCTTAAGACCGATAATCTTATTTCCGCCGGCATCCCCATATGCTTTCTCTAGTTCTCTGGAATCTACGCTAATTGGCAGGGTTGTAAGCCCATGACCATAGACGACAGCCGGTACAAGGCCATTTGCCCGCAGTTTACTTGCTTGTTTTCCATCTTTCTTCCTAGATTTAACTGGAAGTACTATTTTATCCATTCTCTTCCTACTCACGTAACTGAGGTATAGTACACCAAAAATTGCTCATTTGTAAATGACTTAGATAGACTTCAGGAGCACCAAAATAAGCTATTTGCTTCTGGAGAATCCGCCGCGGTGAGCGGTGATATAGCGATGAAAATCTGCAATCTCATCGGCGGTAATGACACCCATAGCGGCAAACTTGGCTTCCTCTGAAGCTGTTAAGTCGGTTTTACTGCGGTTGGTGGTCTTGCCGCTGGTTGCGACCGTAGCCAGTACCGGCAAGGAGCATTCATGGCAACTGAGCTGCACAAAACAGTACTGGTTCAGCTCGCCCAGAAACTTTATATCCTCAAGGTAATAGTTGGTATCACACGAAGGGCACTTGTAAAATTCCTGCAAGCTTTTAATCAGCTCTTGTAGATTCTTCCTGCTCATATGTGCGCCCCTTCCTTATGACTAAATTATATCAAAAATCCGTCCATAAACAGTGGATATTTGTACTTTTAGCCCTCGCCGCGGCGAGCATTTATTTTAACGAGAGCGGTCAGGAGTACTACCATGAAGCAAAAGAGGGCTACCAAGGCCAGAAACTTCGAGAAGCTAGTTGAAGCCAAGGCGATTATGCCGAAAAAGATCGCCAGTGAGTAAAGCAGTAGTACGGCGGTGCGCTGTGAAAGGCCAGCTGCCAACATTAGGTGGTGAAGGTGTTCCCTGTCGGCCTTAAAGGGGTGCGTACCACGCCTGATTCTCCTGACAGCCGCCCATAGAGCGTCGACAATCACAAACCCCAGCACCAGCGCAGCCGTAGCTAACTTACCGCCCGAGTAAATGGCGAGTAAGGCTAGTGTAAGACCCAAGAAGTAGGCACCGCTATCCCCCATGAATATTCGGGCCGGGAAGAAATTATAGGGCAGAAAGCCAAGCGCCGAGCCGGCCAATATGATAGCAAGTAAGGCTACCACTGGCTGGCCAACTTGAATCGCCAGCGCAAACATAACTAGCGCCGCTATGCCTGATACGCCACAAGCCAAGCCGTCTAAACCATCTAGAAAATTGATAGCATTCACCAACCCAACCATCCAGATAACACTCAGCAGATTGGCAATGGGGGTAATGTGGAAGTCGAACCCAAGCAGGTCGACGGCAAAACGGCCCCAGCTTAGATCAATAATCCCACCAAAGGGATTGGTGATAGTAGTAATGCCGATTCCGCCGGCTAGTACCACACAAGCTGCAACAATCTGCCACAGCAGCTTGGTTAGGGGTTTTAGGCCGCGAATGTCATCTACCGCCCCCAAAACTACTAAGACGAATACTCCGCCCAGAAGAGCTCCTAATTGGCGGCCAACAGGCAGCATAGCAAGCACCACCAAAACGAAAGCGAAAAAGATCGCTAGCCCCCCTAGACGCGCCACCGGTTTTAGGTGGACCTTGCGGCTGTTCGGATGATCCATGGCCCCAATTGCAATTGCAAACCGTCGCACCAAAGGGGTGGCAGCCAGAGCCAGCAAAAAAGAGGTTACAAATGCTACCCCAAAGCTCATTTGCGCCTGCTCTTCTCGGTTACCTGGAAGTCGAGATAGCGCCCGAACATTAAACGGGTTTGGGAATTAATGGCAGCGAACGAGCCGAATACCACACTGGTAATAGGTAACAGGCTCCACTGCAATATCATCGCTAAGCTGCGCCTTTTCCCATAGCGGGCGGGGCGAGGAGGCAAGGAAATCATGCTAATAGCCACGGTGATTATCAGACCGACCATGGCAACATTTTGAATCCGGCTGGCAATAATCGGTAGCTGGTGCGCCAGTACAGTCTGTGAGAATTCGTAGTTTAAAACTAGCGGCAGCCAGGCCACAAAGCTAATTAAAAGCGCGGCCGTTGCCCAGCTAAAGTGACCTTCGAGCAAACGCCCTATTTGAATCAACTTATCGAGCAATTTGATATTTTTATTGCGAATAGCGTTGCAAACCACATAGCTGAAATCTGAAACTCCCCAGGCCCACCGCCGTAGCTGCCTGAACTGGACCTTAAAGGTCTGCATATAGGTATCGGCTAGTACAGCGTCTTGGTAAATCGGTACGAATAGCGGCACCACCTGGTGATCGCCATCGAAGGTAAAGTAGCTGCGCCAATACTGATGCCCGTCTTCCACAATTGTAGTTACGCTCCAGTAATCTGTGTCGATTAAAGCCCTTAGGCTTTGGGCATGGGCCGCAAAGTTGCGCAGTCTGTGCGGCCGCATCGTCTCAATAATCAGCCAGAACGAGTTGCTGGTAGCTATCACACGCATCGGCGCCGGTGCATCCCAAATATTATTGTGAAACATCGGAACCGGCTGGTAAGACTTGCGCACACGGTTGGGATTAATAGCATACTCGTAGCTTAGATAGGCAAAATATTGTTTACTCGGACGATGGTCGGCATCGAGCGTAGTCACAATGACATGCTCAGGGTCGATATTCTGCTCTGTGATATATTCGGTCAGCTTACGCCCGGCATAAGTTATGTTGCCCCCTTTGCCTATTACCTCACCTTTAATTCCGTCGGGGTGTTTGATGGCCGCGGCATACGCGAACTGATTGCCATATTTTTCTATTAGTTGCTTTGCGTTCTTTTCAGTCTCTTTTCCTCCTCGTTCCTCATAGGCAATTACGAGCATTATCTGGGCCGCCGGATAGTCGGCATCTAGCAGCGCCTGCACCGATGGCTCTACGATATCGATTGATTCATTGTAGGTAGCTAGTATCACCGCGTGATACAGCGATTTCGGATCTAAAATAACCGACTGACGCTCGGTAATACCCCGCATGCGCTTAACTTCGGCCGCCAGCTCTAAGTATGTTTGGCGCTGGCGCCGCCCGGCCAAAGTGAAGTGCAGGATACTCCTGGATCGTGGGAATTTGTGCAGGTGGGCAGACAGATTAGCCTCGGCCTCCACTAGGTATTTATCGGGGGTTCTAAGTCGCCTTAGCTGATCGGACCAATTAACCTTTTCGGCCCGATGTAGTTTCCTGTATCCCCTCACCAGGTAACCGCTGAGCCGTAATGATTTAATCAGCCAAAAAAGATCGAAGGCAATAATAAAGTAGGCCACAAAAAGAGGGTGGATCAAACTTAAAACTATCGGTGTGAGTAAAAATGTCCAGGTGATTAATCCTGGAAATATTTCTAAGGCTCTAATAAACCACCTCTTGTCAGTAAGGTAGACTAGCGAGGGGCGCAGATTTTGGGTAACTTTTTTCATAGGCTAGGTTATTGACGCGAAAGCAACACTAATTATTAAACAAAATAATGAAACCACCACACTACCGGAAAGCAGAAAGAAGCTTGCCACGCGATTGCGCCTGAAACTCTTAGCAGCTAGCAAGGTATTTACGAAAGTCGCTACTAAAGAGAAAAATACTATTTGGTAATTCTCATACCATTTGCCGACTTTATCAAAGCCAACCAGGCTAGAATAATGAACCGGCACTGGGTAGTCGGTCTGCTTAATTTGCGTGATAGCCGCCAGTACCGTAGCTATACTAAAAACAATAGCCAACCCTATGGCAATCTGAGATATGCGGTCTCTGAAGAGAGGATGCTCTTTCAGCTCCGCTATGTTGCCTAAGCCCCGCCAGCCAATACGCTTTTGGTCATTCATACCTGGCATTATATCATTTAGATAGGCAGTTTACTGGTGTCTTAGGGAAAAATTCAGTACCCTGTGGGGGTAGATATATTATTTGCCGATGTAGCTCAGCTGGCAGAGCAATGCTTTCGTAAAGCATAGGTCAGCGGTTCGATCCCGCTCATCGGCTCCATGCGGGTATAGTTCATCGGTAGAATGCGACCTTCCCAAGGTCGAGAGGCGGGTTCGATTCCCGCTACCCGCTCCAGCAAAGACGGTCACCATGCGTGGCCGTTTTTGTTGAGGTAAGCGGGAAGCGAACCCGCAGGGTTCGGTGCAGCAAAGCGCGCAGACAAATACTGCTTGCAGGAATTTGGCGAGCACTTTGCGGAGGTGGTGCAGCCACATTCCCGCTACCCGCTCCAGTTATTTTGGGCTTCAGCTTTCATAATCAGGCTTATTCCAGCTTGCGCCACAAAGCCTCACTTTCGGGCTCCCAAACAGCTCCGCTTGGTTTGGAATCCCGGTTCAGAGTCAGAAAACTCAAACCAAAAGGCACCCAACAAGGTGCCTTAATTATGTCTGCCTGCTACTGATATTATCCCTGTGAAAGCTTGGTCTTTTTATTAGGGTAGCGCCGCTCATAGCGCTCGGCTAAGTATTCGTACTTGTCGGCCAAAAAGTCCTTGGCTTCCTCCAGGCTCATGTAGAAGACTTGCTGATCTTCATAATTGTTCCCGGAAATCGACCTTAATTTACGCCCTCTTGAGTTACTCATTTCTTTCCCCTCTTATATGGTAGGGTAAGTATCCCAAGATTCATAAACTGATACATTAGCGTTTATCACAAACTACATCGTGTTAGTTATGTTACTTTTGTATGATTCCGCTAATGTTACCTAAACGCAAGAATTAAGAGCTGGGCTAGTACTGGAGATAGGCTTTATATATATACCCCTTCTTACCATTATGGCTGACCTGCTGCCAGGTGCGATCGCTATCTTCTGCCAATTCCACCTCCGTGCCCGGATCCAAATTCATAACCAAATCGGTATTTGCACTCTTGCCAGACCGAACATTTACATACTGTGTAGTCGTGGCCTTGCCTAGCTTGGGCAACTGAGTGTTTTTAGACTGGTCGCCAGCGGTTTTGGCGGGACTATTAGTAATCTGCGGTAAGCTGACCGGCTGAATGAATGGTTTTATAAGCAATCCCAAGGGTGGTTTAACTACTTGAATGTAGGTCACAATAAAGCTGATCGTACCGATAACAACTAGTACCGCAAAGTAGTTTATTAGCCTGTGCCGCACAGTCATTTTAAACCGGGTAGTAGTAATAGAAGTAAATGAAACCACCTATGCCTGCTGTAAGGCCAAGGACTAGAAGCGTCAAGAATAGTCGCCATAAGAGTTTCTTTATACGGCCCTTCTTTTTTGGCTTCTTCGGCTTAGATTTTAACTTGGCCTGTGTCACCGGTTCACCTGCATCCTGCTGGCGGGTATCGTAATAGCTCAGGTCAACAGGCTCAGGGCTCACCGCCTTTTTCGTGCGCTTAGACTTTTTACCCTTATCACTATTGGGCAGTATGTCATTTAATCTTGGAAACTCCGATGCCATATTATAGTGCATTATAGCGCACCCTGAAAAAGCATTCAATGTGCTCATGCTGTCCTAATCGTGTGGAGCTCACACACTAAAACTGCTAGAAGGTTTCTTTTTCAGTTTTCCTGCTACGCCGGGTCGGACCTTCATCAAGAATGCCTTGCAGAATGTTGGTTATCCGCTGGTTGGACTTGCGCAGTTCGGCCGTTCTGGCCTGAACCTTCTTCTCCAAGCTACTACGAGCGTCCTTGAGCTGTCGAACTGATCGACGGTTATTATTGGCCAGAATGGTGGTAAAGATTACTGCTATCAGTACCGGCCAGGAATGCGCAAAGAGCGCCAGGTCGTTACGGCCATACTGGTAAACCCAGAACGGTGCAATGTAGTTAAGGATGCCGTGGTGGAGGGCCACCAGCACCAACATCAACCAGCCTAGCCGCCAGTCAGAGTAAATCAGCACCAAGGTGATCATGGCAAAAAAGATAAAGTGCATTTCTATAGCCCCACCGGCAATGAAAACCATCAGGTAGGCGTAGATGGTCAGCGTGGAGGTGACCAGCAAGCGCCAATAATAGTGGTTATTGATCTTCCCGTGCGCCAGTGTGACCAAGGCGGAACTTAATAACCCAAGCACCAAGGCACCTAAGGCCTCGGCCGGGCTCATTACCCGCCAAGATAGCGGCGATGGATAGTAGTTGGCAATCTTGACCACCGCGGCTAGGAAGGCAAATAAGGCCAAGCCGCCAAAGCTCCACCAGTGAATCTTAACAATAAGTTTATCGGCCCAAGGATAGTTCATCTCTGTGGCGTAATCTAGGTTGATGTCAGATTTAATATCTATACGTTTCATTTGACAATGATGGTTCCATGCGCTGACGGGTTAGCATGATCGTGAAAGCCAAAACTCCCCTTCTTTTTTATAATAACCTTTGCGCTTTGGCCAGGCAATATTCTGAGAACAAACTCGCCGGAGGACACCTCGTGATTGCCGGTATGGACTGGGTGAGGGTCGGCACCAATCTCCACTTCTTTGTTGGTCTGATTGACCCAAGTAACGCTCTCTCCTGCCGTAAGACGGGTGCATGATGGCGCAACCTTGCCGGATTGAAAGACTATGCGGTGCTCCTTATTATGAGCGCTGACGGTTCCGGCGGCACAACCGGATGAGGGCACGCGGTTGACTAGCCAAAAGGCCCCCAGCCATAACGCAACCAGTGCCGGCAGAAAGAGCCAACTTCTTCGATTTAGAGATTTCTTAACCACGCCACAAATATAACATAAGGGGTCCGACCGGATTCGAGAAATTACACTCCGCTTATTTTACGCCCCGGCTTCACCAGTCCGAATAGTGTTGGCACACAAGAAAAGCGCACGACACAAAGTCATACGCTTTTCTTGGCGGGCCCGACCGGATTCGAACCGGCGATCTCCTCCGTGACAGGGAGGCGTGTTAGGCCTCTACACCACGAGCCCGCGTCAAATTAACTGATTAATACTACCAAAAAGCCACCTACCTGACAATAATGCTATGCTGGGTTTTTCTTATGCTTGCAAAAAAGCTGATTTATAGCTTAAATGACCCTTTACCTTGAAAATTCTGATATAGAAGGGTGGAAATGACCCCCGCACAGCTAGCAAAGATCGGGACTAATACTTCCGAGGACGATATAGCAAAGATAGTTTTATTGGGAGCAGCCCTTTCGCATCCCCTGCGTATAGAGATCATGAAAGCGACCAAGTTAACTGAGATGAGCCCGGTAGAGGTGGCAGCAACTATTACGGGGCGGGGGCGGCTAGGCAGTATCAGTTATCACTTCCGGTGGCTGGCGGACAACGGTCTAATCAAGATGACCAGAATCGAGCCGCGGAGGGGAGCATTAAAGCATTTCTACCGCCTGAATCAGGAATTTATCGAAGAACTGGCGGAGGCTACACGGAGTTGCCTGGATGAAGGCTTGGTCAAGTTATTGGCTTCGGACCTGAATAATGACAAGCCTACTACTGGCAGAAGCTAGTAATTTTACCCTTAGAAGACTGTGGAGCTATACCTGATGCCCTTTGAAAAGGCTCTAGGCCATGCTTTTACGCTTTTAATCGCGCACGGCATCAAAGACCCGAAGAATTGCTTAATAACCAACGGTATCCTCCAATAACCCCTGAGTATGGACACTCGGGGGTTTTCCTTTAATAATGCCCGACGTAGATTTTAGTGCGCTTGGCCTTCTGATCAATTTTCATTACCAAAAGCATGCCCAGGGCGGTAACGGCAAAGGCAGCTATGAATATTGCCTTGGCAGAAGCCACTATGCTAGCAGCCAACATAGCCGCAAACAGCAGTACCCTTCCTGAGTAAGCAGCCAGCTCCATCGCCACGATGTATTCCAGACGACTGTGGCGGTCGGCATTGCTATAATACTGCGCCCCCCAGGCAATGCGCACTATGGCGCGAGTGATATCGCTAAAGATATTAACCGCAAGTATTGAGCCTAGTCCGGTTACTAGCATCCTGGCTACATTAGCCATCGCATTACTAATGCTGCCGATTCTTATCAGCCGCGCCCTATAGCCCCGATCGGTCAGCCGCCCGATAAAGTAGCTGGCAAAAAGTGTGAGCATTAGAGCTACTGTGGTCACGGCTCCAACCTCCACCAGACTGCCGAGGAATAGGAACATAAATAGCGGCCACACTAGCAGCGTAACTACATACTCCAAGCCTCGTCCGCTATAACTAATTAAATCATTCTTTATTTTCATTAAGCTGATTTTACTCATATCAAGCTTGTGTCTGGGTTTGATATCTCGTGTGGCAAATAACGGGCCGATACCTAGCACCATAAGCCCGAGGCAAACGAAAAGAGTCATTTGTAAACCGTAAATGGCACCAATCACGCCTCCTAAAAACGGCCCGATGGCCGCGGCTAGATGAACCATGATTGTTACATTACTCAACTGCTGGCCGCTATGGTCCGCATCTTTAACCTTAGAGAATTCATAGTGATACGCGACAGAATGGAAGCTCTCTGCTACCGCGTACAGCGGAGCAATAACCGCAAACAATACCCATACCTGATTAAAGGCCGCCAGGGCCAGTAAATAAGCAAAAGCCAGAATAAAGGAGGCACCCAAAAGATGCTTAACCCCATACTTGGGTATGAGGCTACCCCCTAGCCAGGCCGCTCCAATCTGTAAAATAGTCGACCACAGCAAAAAAGCAATAATTAGAGTCAGCGGTACGCCTTTAGTGTAGAGGTATATAGGAATGAATATACCGACCAAGCCTAGCGAGAGGAATTTGATCATTTCCGCCGCGTACATTTCGCGTAGGTCGGTCAGTTTAAAAAGATGAAAACTCTGTGAAGGCAGGTGCCACATATTAAACCCTACCTAAATTTTGATGTATTGGGTAACTTTGGCCTTAGCCAGTTCATCCTTTAGGTACTGATCGAAATCGATGGCTTTAATTAAGATGTGAGAGGCCTTCACTTGGTCATCTTTCTTTTCAGTCACCTTAATGATGTGATAACCGAATTTGGTCTTAACTATCTCAGAGGTCTGCCCTGGCTGCAGCGCAAAGGCGGCGTTTTCGAATTCAGGCACCATCTGCCCTTTGCCAAACAGCCCCAGGTCTCCGCCATTTGCGGCAGTTGAATCTTGAGAATGTTTCTTAGCCAGCTCGGCAAAGTCGGTGCCGGCCTTAACCTGCTTCAAGACATCTTCAGCCTTGGCCTTGGCTTGGGCGTTAGAAGTCTCATCACTGCTAATCTTTGTAGCCAGCTTTTGCTTAAGCAGCTGGAAGTGAATCTTTTTCTTCAGGTCGCCAGTATCCCAACCATAGAATTTCTTCAGCACTTCTTTTACCTTAGCTTCCCCGCCGGCAGATTTAGTAATTTGGTCTACTTGTTCTTTTACCTCTTTGTCAGATACAGATATCTTATTCTTATTAGCCAGCTGCCTCACGACAGCATCACTCTTGAGCTGCTCTAGTACCTGTTTTTGCAGCTCCTTGAGTCGTGTCTTGCCTTCGGGGGTATTAAAATCTATAGCTGGCTTATTGTCGGGGGTGGTTTGGCTTAAGTAGTAGTGCTTAATCGAATTAACTTCAAATAGGTAATCACTATAAGTTATAAAACTACCATTCACCTTTTCGGCCGGGTAAGGCACAATGGCTGCCGCCAGCTGAACTGCTCGGCTATCACTCTTATATTTGTAAATCAGTACACCAAAAACGATTAAGAATATGGCTAGCAGGGCTGAAATAATAGCAGCTGCAATCAAAAGCGCTCTGCGATTATCGTCAGTCAGGCGCCTCTGACCTGTACCCGAAGGCATTACCGTGGCGCTAGCTACCGCCGAAGTTTTTTTGGCTGATGTTTTCTTTGCTGGTGATTTCCGGCCGGTTTTACGCTTGCTGTCTTCGCTCAATATACCACTCCATTTAATTAGCCGCTGTTTGCGGTTACGTTAATATTTAATCTACCTTATTTATCGGGCACTGTCGAGGTAGGTACAAACTCCTTGGAGACTTTTCTGGCTACTTCTATCATTTTGGTATGTGTTTCTACCGGATGGCTAATAGATTTCATTAGCCACTCCCCACTAAAAGTCTGCACGGTAATATCGCCGAACTTAAACAGAGCTGCCTGCAGGCCTTTAATATGGTAATTAATCGATTGCACCCTATCTAGCCCCACCTCACTTACTTTACGATTAAAGAAGCCTCTTTGCTTAATGGATATTAGCCGGCTATCGGTGAGAATATTAATACTATAGTGCCAGCCGATCCAATGGTAGAACCAGTAGGCCAAGGTGATTATGGGGCTGGCTATTAAGATCTTCATGGCCAGATCCGACAGCGGAAAAAGCAACAGCGGGCCGGTACCGGCTAGTATAATAAGCAGCCCTATTATCAGCTCTTTTCTGAGTACAATGGGGTGCTGACGAAATACCAGTTCTATCTTTTCATCTTGATGTTGGCCGGGAAATTCCGGTTCAAACTTTTTTTCCATATCTATATTGTAATGCAGGCGTAAGGATTTTCGCCAATGAAAAAGGCGGGCCTATTATAGCCCGCCTTGCCGATCTTATTACTCCGCGCCCCTTATTATGTGCCCCTCATCTGCCACTTCTTCTCGCAGCCGCACGGCATTTGGATGGTCGCCTTGATAGTGAGTGAGTTCTTGCAGCGAGACCGTACGTACGGGCTCGACCGTCAGGTTTTTGAAAAATCCGTCCTCATCGGCCGTTTCGGTCTTTCCGCAGGAGACGCAAATCCTTCTTTCGGGCAGGTTAATGCTAGAAATGCCCAGCTTCATACCCGAGCCGCGTATCAAAATTCCGTGGCTACAGGTTGTCGGTGATTGTTCTTGTTCTACCGTGCGGAGCATCACAACAACTCCTTTGTAAATTCAAAGATCAGACATACCCATTCTGGCATAAGAAGTGTTGTTTGCAAAGATTTGTCATACAGGAAAAGCCAAGCGATAGCTTATGGCGCCCTCGGAGAGATAGCGGCCTGCAGCCTTCTCCCTGCGGTGCTCGGAAATAATTTGAGCCAGCTCATTATTTCCTGCGCTCCTCGTCCACCGAACTCAGCGGGAGTTCTCACTCTCCGAACCATGAGCTATAGCTCGAAAAAGCTCAAGCGACAGCTCATGGCGCCCTCGGAGAGATTCGAACTCCCGACGCCCTCCTTAGGACGGAGGCGCTCTATCCACTGAGCTACGAGGGCAGGACGTAACAAATTATATCAGAGAAGGAGCTACTTCTTCTTTTTAGCCTGAGTGAATTTCTGATGCACGCTCTCGTAATCGTACAGTTCTGACTGGCTAAACCAATGGGCAATCTCAGCCTCTGCTTCTTTCTCGTCTCCCGAAGCATGCAGAATATTAGGGATTCCAATCTGCTCCGCATCCCCGTGCTTATAACTCATATGAGCGTAATCGCCGCGAATGGTCCCGGGCGGGGCGTCTTTCGGCTCGGTCGGTCCGACCATTTTACGCACCAGCGAAACAGCTTCGATACCTTCAAGTACCGCCGCAACCACTGGCCCCTCCATCATCATATCCAGTGTGATTTCAAATGTATCCTTGCCCCGGCGACTGATTAGCTTGCCAATGTCTTCGTAGTGATGGTAGTAGTAATCGCGGTCGGGCGAGAGCATTTTAAGGCCAGCGATCTTCAGCCCCACCTTCTCGAAACGCGAAAGTACCTCCCCTACAATTCCCCTCTGCACGGCATCGGGTTTAAAGACAATTAAAGTACGTTCCATTATGATAGCTCTCCTGTTAGTTTACGAAATGTTTTAGCGGCCGGCTCAGGGTTGGGGGTAATAATAGCCATGCGCAGCTTCTGGGGATCTAGCATTTTCCGAGCTACCCGCAGCACATCTTCTGGTGTTACGGCATCTATTTCCTGCAAAATCTTTTCTACGCTTTTAATCTTATTAACCAAAATCAGCTGAGTAGCCAGGCGGTCGGCCACGGAAAAATTGCTCTCTAGCGACATTTGCAGCCCGCCCTTGAGCTGGTTTTTAGCCTTATTAAGCTCCCTTGCCGCAACCTTCTTGGAGCAAATCAGCTCTAGTTCTTTCATTATGGCTTCAATAGCCAATGTAGTTTTGTCTAGATTTACGCCGGCATAAACATCGAACACACCGGTGTCGGCAAAGCTGTGAATCGAGGCATTCACACTGTAAGCCAGCCCTTTACGCTCACGCACATTAATAAATAGGCGCGAGCTCATCCCCCGGCCAAGGATAGCCGTTACTATTTGAGCCGCCGGATTATCCCTGTCTAAGAACTTGTAGCCGTAAGTGCCGATTATTAAATGAGTCTGGGCAGTATCTTTAGCTAGAATTCCCACCTTATCCGCGGCTGGGGTGTCCTTAGCTCTAGCAGCTTTTGCCAAGGTCGACTTTTTTAGACCGCCCAGCAGCTGTTTAGCCTGAGTCACTATCGCATCATGATCGACCTTGCCGGCAGCTGCCACTACTAAATTATCAGGACGGTAGTGAAGCTTGTGGTACCCGACTATGCGCGCGTGGGGAATTTCCCGGATCACCTTTTCGCTGCCGATTACATCTTGGCCAAGCGGCTGGTTTGGCCACAGCAACGGCGGCAGCAAGGAGCCGACGTACCGGCTGGGGTCATCTCGGTATACATTCATTTCTTCCAAAATAACGTTACGCTCTCTATCTGTCTCAACTGGATCAAGCAAGGGGTTTCTGATCATGTCGGCTAGAATATCCATGGCCAGTGGTGCATGCTGGTGCGGAACTTTCACAAAGTAATTAGTCATGTCGTTAGAAGTGTAGGCGTTATTGTAGCCGCCAACGGCATCGATTTTTTCCGAGATTATCTTAGCTCCCGGCCATTTCTTGGTGCCTTTAAAAAGTAGGTGCTCCAGAAAATGCGATACACCGCCATTTACTTCATAGTCCTCATACCGACTGCCGACACCAGCAATAATAGAGACCGTTACGCTTTGGGCGTCGGCCATATGGGAGGTGACAATTCTAAGTCCGTTAGGGAGGGTGGTAATACGCTGTTTCACGCTTTTTCCTTATTACTGCGAATTCTATGAATTATGAAATATACCATGCCAAAAGCCAAGCCGAGTGCAATCACAATCGAAAACGGCCGCATTATCTCCTCTATCCGGTGCATATTATCGGCTACCATGTAGCCCAACACCGTCAGAATGATAGTCCAGGTTAGTGATCCTATAAAAGAAGCCGCCAAAAAGCGCTTAAACGGCATTTCGGCAATCCCCCCTACGAAGCCGATGTAGCCGCGGATAATCGGCATACAGCGGCCAACAAAGGTTAAGCCTTCGCCATAGCGCTCAAACCAGCGGTGGGTTAAGTTGAGCTCCCTGTTAGAAATTAAAACGTATTTGCCATACTTGCGTATAAATGGCAGTCCCCGCCGCAGGCCTATATGGTATGCAATCACTGCGCCCAGTGTTTGGGCAAGAGTCGCCACAGCCATCATCACCACTACATCAAACCGGCCCTCTTTAGCTAGAATTGCTGCTGCCGGTATTAATACCTCGGAAGGAATAGGCACACCGGCTGAATCGATAATAAGGCCGAAGGCCAGGCCTCCGTAACCGAGATCGTTAATTAAGTTTATTGCGTAAGACGCTAAAGATTCCGTAATTCCCACTTACACTCCAACCAGTAAAATTATTATTCCAAGTGCTATCCGATAATACGCGAAGAGGCCCAGCCCACGTGTGGCAAGGTACTTTAGCATAAATTTAATAGCCGCGTAACCGCTCACGGCGGCGCCTACGGCTCCGGCTATGTACAGCGCAGGTGCAGCTGCCATATCAGTAAGTCCGCTTGGTTCAAACACCACCTTGAGTACTGCCCCTAAAATAACCGGAAACGAAAGCAAGAAAGACAGTCTAGTAGCCGCCACGTGGTTAAAGCCGGCTAGCAGCCCCGCGCTTATGGTAATGCCCGAGCGCGACACCCCCGGTACCAATGCCAGTACTTGCGCCAGACCAACCGCTAAGATTTTAGGAATGGTGGTGTCTTTTAGCTCATACTTCTTTGCGCCCAAACGCTCGGCCGCCAGCATAATTACAGCTACAGTAATTAAATTAGTGGCCACAACCACTGTAAAGGCATCTGACCTAAATAGGCCCTGGGCATATGACTGCAAAAGCACCCCGCCAATTACTGCCGGTATGGTGGCAAGTACAATCATCCAGCTCATACGGCTGTGCTCGGTTTTCTTAACTAGCCCTATGCCAAGATCGTACAGATCACCGCGGAAAAACAAGAAAAGCGCTACTAGTGTGCCGATATGCAGGGCAAGGTCGAAAGACAGTGTGCTGGCTTCGAAGTTTAACCATTTGCCGAAAATCAGTAAGTGTGCGGAGCTGGATACCGGTATGAATTCTGTGAATCCCTGGATGATGCCAAGTAAGAGCGCTTCTAGAATTTGCATGAAATCATTATACGCATTAAGTGCTTATGCCGCTAGAATCACTCGGGCAAGGCTTTTATTAACTGCCCTGCTGCTGCGTTGGCCGGATAAACCTTAATTGCCTTCTCGGCCAGAGAGCGGGCCTCTTTTATGTGGCCGGCGCGGGCCAGATGATCGGCCTTAAACACCATTACTCCCGAAATAGTCCGGGGTACCTCTTTATCATGCACTCGGTTAGCCAAGACCGCCTCGTCATACAAGCGTAAAACCGTATCGGCAGTTTGGATTGCTTCTGGTATTTTACCGCGGGCGGCCTGCAGTTTAGCTAGATCAAAGTAATACTGAGGGTGATTGTACGGATCAAGCTCTAAAGTTTTGCGGTAGAGGCTCTCGGCTTTCTCTATACTACCTGCCAGCTTCTCGGTACGGGCCAGCAAAAAATAATGCTGGGCATCCTTTGGATCAAGGCGCACAGCCTGCTCGGCGCGGTCGCGCGCTAGAGTTGTAAAGGTCTTCGATTTACCTGTAAATGAAGCTAGCGTGTAGTAGTATATCCCCTCCTGCGTCCAGTAGTCAGGGTCGTATAATAGGCCAGTATGTGCCTGGCGGTATAGTTCCGCGGTACGGATATAATCACGCTCTTCTGCCGCCGTTTCAGCTTTTATGGCCCAGGTTTGGCTCTGCTGAAAACTAACAGCCAAAACTAACGCTAGAATTAAAGAAATCGGCAAAATACGGCTGTTTTTGCGCACCGGCCGGGGCGAAGCATACGTAAGGCCCGCCAAAATGGCTAAGAGTAGGATAAGCGCCGGGTACCGAGAACCTGTATCTAAACCGAAATGAATCAGCAGGCCAACTAGAGATAGGGCTACTATTCTTAGCTCTGGCTTCAGCCACACTGTCTTAAGTACCCCGAGAATTAAGGCCACTTTTACTGCTAGTAGCAGTAAAAACCCGAGGATACCTAACTCTGCCAGGGTTTGCAGATATGCATTATGCGCGTGGCTTGAAGCGCTAATAACTCTTTTTTGATACTGAGGGTGGATGGTTTCGTAGGTGCCCGCTCCTGTACCTAAAAAGGGATTATCAGACCAAATGGCAACCGCGCTGGCTAGGTAATTAGCCCTGTCGCTGAGGCTGGTAGATTCGCCTTTGACGGTTTCTGCAAACCGGCTGCCGGCATCAACATGCTGCACACCGATCTGCTGCCTAATATAGGTGGCTCCCGTACTCAGCAATATTGAAATTCCTAAAACGAACACGATTTTTACCCAACCCTTCCGTACAGTCCGGCTAAACGTTAAGGCAATTAGGCTTAATAGAGCCAAAACAGCTAACCCGCCGCGCGAATATGTGAGCAGTAATGAAGTCAAAAATATGGTGCTCAAAGCCCCATATCGCAATTTGTGCGAACCTAGAAAGTACCAAAAAGCTATTAAAAAAGCCGGTATTAAAAAGGTCGCGGCTGGATTGGCCCAATAAAATAGCGAGGTAAAGCGCTCGTACCCTTCGGCTAAGTATAGATAAATTCCGTATAGGCTAAAGGCTGTTGAGGTAGCCAAATAGCCCAGTATCCATTTGCGTGCTTCCCAGTCAGTCAGCTGCCTGGCCAGGCTAAAGCCAATAATAGCCATAAGTAGGTACATAACCCACAAGCCAGTCTGATAATTATTAACCGACCAGAAGTACGAGGCAGCCGCCCAAGCCGTTAAACCGGCTGTGGCCGCAAGTAAGTATTTACCGGCCGGGCGGAAGTAATGGCGCTGGAGGATAAAAAAGGCCCCGAGCAGCATAGCGAACACACTAACCACAACCGCCCATCCCTCTCTACCCCCGCTCCCCCAAGGGATAATGGGTGCAAGCAAAGCCAAAACCGGCAGATAACGGCGTATCATAGGCTAAAGTGTACACCACGCGTACGTTGTGCGACACTGCACTTCCGGTGTACCATAAGCAGTATGAAGCTTAGTGAGCTAATAACTGATTTCTTAGAGCATTTAGAGATAGAACAAAACCGCTCCCAGAAAACGGTAGCCAACTACCACCACTACCTGATGCGCCTGGTAGAGTTTACAGGTGACTGCAGCATAGCCAAGCTCTCAGCCGAAACCGTACGTAAGTGGCGCCTGTGGCTTAACCGCCTGGAGGACGATCGGGGCCAGCCTATCAGTAAAAGCACCCAAAATTATCATTTAATTGCCTTGCGCAGCTTTTTAAAGTATCTGGCTAAGCGAGATATTAAGGCGCTCACCAGCGATAAGATTGAACTAGCTAGTGTAGTGCGCCCACAGGTAAGCTTTCTACAGCCAGAGGAGGTAGAGAGCCTGCTGGGAACAATCGATACCGGTAATCCGGCTGGGCTGCGTGACCGGGCTATTATAGAGCTGCTATTCTCTGGAGGCTTAAGAGTCTCGGAGCTGGTCGGCCTTAATAAGGACCAGATTAACCTGGAGCGGCTGGAATTCATAGTGCGAGGCAAGGGCCAGAAAGACCGGCTGATATTTATTTCAGAGGATGCTGCCAACTGGCTGGGTAATTACCTAAAAAGCCGCACCGATAACTTTAAACCGCTATTCATCCACTACTCCGGCAGTAAAGACAGTCTAGATGAGGGAATGTACACGAGGCTCACTGCCCGCTCGGTACAGCGAATAGTTTCGCGCTATGCCAAGCTGGCCGGCATTACCAAAAAAGTCACCCCGCATACGCTGAGGCACTCCTTTGCCACCGATCTGCTGGCTAATGGCGCCGATCTGCGAAGCGTGCAGAGCCTGCTGGGGCATGCCAATGTCTCCACCACCCAGATATACACTCATTTAACCGACCCGCAATTACGTAAGGTACATGAAAAGTTCCACCGCAAGAAGTAGCCTGTTCTAGTTTTCTCCGATGAAAACCGGGCACTCTACCTGGCGCACATGGTCAAAACCGGTAGCTGTTACTAGCTCAAAATCCTTGCAAATGTCAGTATCGGAGTAAATCACATCGGCTGGCGGCAGCGGACTGGATTTAACCGGTACGTTTTTAATTATGCGCCGGTAGGACTCCCCTATTTTGGCCGTAATATCGACATAAGCATACTTAAACGGAATAGCTTCTATCCTGGTGCCGTCATCCTTAAACAGCTGGAACTTTACTACAGCACTGCGCTGTCTGGGGCGGAACCTAAGTACCGCTGAACCGGGGGCTCCTTTATTGAGCCTGATTTCATAAGGGGTCTCCCCGCCTACCTTGGTGACCGGAGGGGTTACGCGGCAAGCGTAGTTGGCTCCTTCGGCCTCAGGCCGGCCGTAATAAAAGGTAAAGCGGCCGTTAGGGTCAGGGTTACAGCCGGTAGTTTTTCGCGGGTCTAGTAAAACGGTACTGGTTTGCGAAACATCATTGCCTTGGTAATTAGTCATGGTGGTTTCTAAAAGCGGCAGGTTTGCCGGGTCGGTATTACCCTCCACCTGGGGGCCGAAATTGATCTTAACGTAGTCAAAATCTAGCCCGGAAAGATCGAACTCCAGAGTATTATCTACACTTATATCAGTTGGGGGCGGCGAACCGACCGCCAAAATACGGATACAGGTAATCGGGTCGGCTGGCAGTATATTGAGGGGGGTACCCGGTACCCCCACGCAGCCTTGGTTGAGCCCGGAGAGCTTCAGGGAAGGGTCTTTGCCGATGCGGTCAAGGTATTCAATAATATCCAAAGCCACCTCCTCGGCCTTACTTTCGGCTTCATAATAAGCCTTAATGCTGTTTTCGGCATCGGTTGCCTGGCGCAGCTCCCCAGACATTTGGCTGGCCATCGCGACCGTAATAAGAATGATCAGGAAAGATGTAAATACTACCGCCAGCAGCGAGGCGCCGCCTTTTTGATTTCTTAATCTGCCAAATCGGGCAAAATTAAGCATTACAGAGCCCCCTTAACCCTAGTGGTAGCCGAGGAATCGAGCCTGGTAATAGAGCAGTACTGTGAGCCGATTTGAGCCCTACAGCCAATCCGCCCCCCGCTCCGCTCAAGGTCGGCTGCATTAATAGCACTTGAGGCGGCAATATCCATGCCAAAGTTCGCCTCCGAACCATTCACCACCGATATATCGAACTTAAGCACCGAAACAGCGACCCCATTCAGCTGCTCGGAAGCCTCGATTTTGTCGCTATCGGCGCGGCAGTCATCACTGTTAATACGCCCTTTGTACAAGTTGTACTGATTAATGGCTCCGCTTGCCGGCCTTAAATAGAAGATTGTTCCCGAGGGCCGATTATCGGGGTATATACAAAGTGCATCAGTCGGTGAATCCACAAAACCATCTGCGGTGGCAATAGCGCTGTTCAAGCTGCCGACAGTAAAATGATCGGCTCCCCGACCCAGCCGCACAATTTCCTCGGAAATCAAACGAGCCGACTGCTGCGTATTACGAATGCTGACCCCCGCCTGGTAAATCTTAAACAGCTGCAACACACCAGATGTCATAGCAAGCATCACCACACTGAAAAGGGCCGTAGCCATTATCAGTTCAACTAGAGTAAAGCCGCGCTGTCCTAAAGGCCCAAACATACCGATGTTCCTTTCACATCACAGTTAATCAGGTTATAGCCGCGAACGTCGGTTAAATTCACATTCAGCTTTACTTCATTTACGACGTCACCTATTAGGCTGTTCCACCTCACTATTATGGTTGAGCGCATAGCATCCGGATTGTTCAGTAGGCCTGGCTTGAGATCGGTTTTAACTGAGGTGATGTTATAGCTGTAGAGACCGTCTTTGGTTTTGGCGCCATTTTCTATTACCAAATTAGAGTTTATAGTGTAGGCCGTATCGGGAAAGCGCGGCGGGTTTGTGCCTTCATTCTGATTGAACAAGTTGGTAGATTCGCTAATCAGCTTTTGGCGGTTGTCGCGGTAGGCAATTAGCCGTTCGGCCTGCTGCTGGGCTAAGTTGACCGCTTCTGTCCGCTCGCGGGCCTGTAAACCAAGCCGAAAGCTGGCATTCGCTACGTTAAAGCCCGCCACCAGCACTACTGACAGCAGGGCAACCGAGAACACAACCTCTATCAGGGTATCCCCCCGCTGCCACTTACGGCCGAATTTCACGTTTCAGCCCGCCGCTGGCCGGATCCACAGTAATTATGGCCTTATCGCTAGTGTCGGTAGTAAACTCAAGCTCCTTGGTCTGTTCAAAAGCCGAGTTACCGGCATAATTTTCAGGGTTCAAAATATTTTGGTCCGTAGCCGCCAAGGCTACAGACAAAGCAGTCAGCAGTAAAGCAGCGCACAATACCACGCTCACTCTGGCCGGATGTAAACTAAGAGCTGTCTGTAAGTACCTCATTAAGGCTAATTATAACATAAGCATAATAGCTTCAACAGATAAGCGGTGTACGGACATTACTCTTACGGTTCTAGACTCTGGCCGTGGGGCGTGCTAAATTTAAATTACTTAAGTTTGGTGGAATACGGATATGAGTAGTAAATTAAAACTCCTAATAGGCCTCCTAGCCGCTGTTCTGATAGTGGGTGCTGCCGGTGCAGCCGTATGGCTGAACCAATCCTCAAAAACCGCGCCAAAAGCCTCAACCGCAGTAGCAGTACCAAGCGCAACCGAGGTGGTTAAAAACCTGCAAAAATACGTCGGCAAGACTATTAGCCTAAAGGGCAATATAGTACAGCAGCAAAATGATTATTTCGTTGTCGGGCTGGAGAAAGATTCACCCGGAGCTATTAAGCTGGATTTCAGCCAGAGCAAAATAGATCCGCTGCAGTATGCCAATGTCATCCCGAAGGATCAGAAAGAATCTGATGTGGCTAAGCAGCCCGTACCCAAAGGTCCGTTTACTGTAAAAGGCAGGCTGGTGCAAGACGTTCCAAATTCTGCCCCCCGCTTAATCGTCGAATCTATATCCAAATAGCTTTACTTAATTAAGGAGGGCAGACGGGAGCGGTATACGGGTCGCCATAGTAACCCTGATAGTCGCCATAGTAACCCTGATAATCACCGTAGTAGCCGTAGTAATCACCGTAGTATTCGTAATGATAGGCCCAGTGCTCATACCAAGGGCTACCCTTACCTGGGTTGCTGGATTTGTAGTGGTGAACCTTATGATACATATTTGCAACCATATAGGTGTGGTTGTGCCCATTGTAGGCGTAACCATCAAACTGGCCGTAATGATCGGAGTAGCCCATATAGTGCCAATATGGCGGTCCGTAGTGGTGGTATGGCGGTCCGTAGTGGTGGTATGGGGCAGAATAATGGTGGTATGGCGGTCCGTAGTGGTGGTATGGCGGAGTAGTACGCTGCTCCGTATAGCAGTCAGGTTTAATCCTCATCACAATCAGGGGCGGGTTTTCTGGCCGTGCGGTTACCTCTCCGCTGTCTCCACAGGAGAGAAACCCGGTGGGGACTTGCAGAAACGTAGCCTTATATTTAGCCGCGTCCACTAAGTTTTCATAGGTAGCGGTGGAGCCGGTATCGATATTCTTGGTTTGCTGGTCTGTACCATCGGTCTGGAAGAGCTTAACAGTAGAAGTACCGCCGCCGGCATCGCTTAGATCATTGCAATTGACAGGGTCTGTATCACCTGGCCCTGGCCTCACTTTCTTTACCTGCACATTCACCTGCGAGCGGGTTTTGGAGACCTTACCGCCTTTATCAAAAGTCGGTGTCTCGTTTGCTACCGCATCACAAGTGCTGCCGTCTTCGGTGTATCCGGTTGGGGCCGTAAATACTTTTTGGCCGCTGCGGGTGAATATAATGGCCTGCTTGCCTTTGGTGGTATTGTATTCCAACCCGCTGGGCAGGCTTACCGCCTCGGAATCACACTTAGCTAGCTTTCTCGTATCGTCATCGTCATTACTGAGCAAAGTAGAAACGGTAAAGCTGCTTTTACCCTCAAATTCCACGAGCTTACCGAATACGGTACTGTTACTCTTCCCCTGCCCAATAGCTACCGAGCTGACAGCTTCGGTACGCACCTGTTCCAGCCGGTTTTTAAGCTGATCGATCGAAGCGGTCTGATTGGTCCTTTGGCGCAGGGCGCTCTGGCCGGCAATCATACCGCCCACCAATAGCGAAGAGATAGCCAAAGCCAAAACAAGCTCTACTAAAGTAAATCCGGACTGATTCCATCCCCGCTTCATTGGGGTTATTATAGCATAAGCGCTATGTAGCTAACAGGTAAAAGCCACTGGTTCTGAGATACCAGTCTATAATCTGTGTACCGGCCAGTAAGGCAACGATCGTGCCGGCTATCAGAAACGGGCCGAAGGGAATGTAATCGGTGCGTTTTTTTAGCTTTAGGGCTATTAATACTAAACCGACAACCGCTGCTGTATTAAAGGCCAGAATCATGGCGAGGGCCGTCTTCTGCAGACCGAGCAGTAGGCCCATAATAAAGGCCAGCTTAATGTCTCCCCCTCCCATCCACTTACCGCCCGAAACTGCGGCAATACCGTAAAACAGCCCGCCAAACAGCAAACCGGCTGCTATCGGTTTGTATAGGCTATCTATAGTTCCGAAATGCGCAAAATTAATACCCAGGAGTATTAAGGCCGGAATGATAAGTGGCAGCATGACTCTATCTGGCAGCAAATACCATTTAAGATCATAAACCGCCAGCACTATTAATGTGGATAGAACGTAGAGCCATAGCAGGTAAATCGCCCAGCCGCCCAGGGTCACAGGTAGGAAGTAGAGATAAGCAAGGATAAAAATGAGAGCTGTAGCCAGCTCTACTAAGGGGTATTGAATCGAAAGTTTGGCACGGCAGCCTCGGCAGCGGCCACCCTGGACTACCCAGCTCACAACCGGTATTAGCTCATATGGGCTCAATACCTTTTTACAGTCAGGGCATTTAGAGCGGCCCTTCTTAAAGTCCTTTTTCTGATGCAGGCGCAGAATTATCACATTCAAGAAGCTGCCAACAATCAAGCCGAAAACCAACACCAAAAGAATAAGCATAAGCACATTATACTAAAAAACCGCCCGTTTGGGCGGTTTTTATGAACTAAGAGTAATTAGTTACCGAGGCATTGGGTAGCACCGGCGTTCTCTGACCAGTAGACCACAGCGTAGCGGCGTCCGGTGGAGGCAACTGCCGCACCGTTAGCACAGGTAGCAGGGGCAACGTAGCGCACTCCTGAAGTTGCTGTAGCAGAAGCAGGCGCACCGGTGTTTGTTGGTGCAGCGTCTGTATCAGTATCGATAATACCGACCAGATAGCTTGCTGCAAGAGCAGTTGTAGCTGTTGGAGGGTAACTACCGTTGTTGTTAGAAGCATGGTTCTCCATAGCAGTAGCGGTCCTGGCAGCTACTCCCTTACGAGCCGAGTCACGCTGGGAGCGCTGGGCGCCGCCAACGGCCAGTAGTACACCAGCCAATACCAATGCTGCAATAGCCAGCACAATCACGATTTCTATCAGGGTAAAACCCTTCTTATTTTTTACCAATAAAGACATCTATTCTACCTCCTTGTAATATGAGTATGATAACTCTTACGTTTAAGTATCTGTGTTTTGTTTTAGCTTGTCAACTATTTTCCGAGATCACCGCTCCCGACCAGGCTATAAACCGGGCCAAGAACAGCCGCGATGATCACTCCGACTATCAAGCCGAGCACTATCATCATTACGGGTTCCAGCGTGGTAGAAAGGTTCTTAACGGCTTCATCTACCTCATCTTCAAAGTAAGTCGCGCAGCGCCCCAGCATGTCATCGATTGCCCCCGATTCCTCCCCTACCTTGGTCATCTGCGGTACTAACGATAGAAAATGCACCCTTTTACTTAAGGCTACAGAGAGAGCCTTGCCCCCTCTTACCTCGGCAATAGTCTCGGTTACATCAGCCGCGATCACTTTATTACCCACGGCGTCGCGCGTGGTCTCTAGCGCCTGCAGCATAGGAATGCCGCTGGCGAGCAGCGTATTCATGGTGCGGGCAAAGCGAGCCATATAGACTTTGGTAAACAGTACACCAAAGAGGGGTATCTTCATCTTTAAGCGGTCCGCCTCTAGCTGCATTTTCTCTGTAGCAAGCAGTCGCCGCGAGGCCAATACTGCGGCTATTGTGCCTATAATAAACAGCCACCAAAAGTTCTTTAGAGCATCTGCTACCATTACCAGTATTTTGGTCAGAAACGGCAGCTCCTTTTTAAGATCAACATACAGCTTGGCTACTTCAGGGACTACGGTCGTTACCATTAATATGA
>DATLOE010000005.1 GCA_035536395.1 Candidatus Dormiibacterota bacterium | reverse complement strand
CGCATATACTTTTTCGCGCTTACGCTAGTTCATTGCTACGTTCATTTCTGCACATGCGCGCAGCGCGCGGAAATTAAGAACAAGTGCCTTGAGCTATAGAATTTAACTAAGGAGAAAAATGAATATTCATTTTTTCGTGCTACCGGTGTTGGTGGCGGGAACCCTGCTGGCCGTGCCTCAGGCACATGCAGCAAGCCAAATAGAAAACAAACAGCCAAAACAAGCTCAAACCCAAACCAAAAATGAGACACCAAAAGAATCAGCAAAAGAACAAAAGAAGCATACTGTGGCAGTCGGCGAAAACCTATCGCTAATTGCCCAAGCCAATAATTTAGAATCGTGGCGCCCGCTGTGGGATGCCAATGCCGAACTGTCTGACCCGGATGTGATCCAGGTCGGCCAAGTGCTGGTAGTACCCGAAGGTGTAACCACACCACGAGAGCTGCCGGCTGAGCCTGTAGCAGTTGCACCACCAGCAGCACCTGCGCCTCAGCCAGTGCAATACCAATCGCGTCCAAGCTATACCCCAGCACCTGCGGCTGCGGCCACAGGTGATGTGTGGGCCAAATTGCGTCAATGCGAATCCGGCGGCAACTACGCCAATAAGAGGAACCCGAAGTATCGCGGCGCGTATCAGTTCGATTACGGCACATGGGGCGGCTATGGTGGCTATAACGACCCGGCCGATGCTCCACCAGAGGTTCAAGATGCCAAAGCGCGTGATACCCAGGCCAGGCGCGGCTGGAGTCCGTGGCCAGCCTGCTCTAGCAAGCTAGGCCTGCGCTAACCTGTATTAAGGCGTAAAGAACCCCAGCTGCGCGAATGGCAGCTGGGGCTGGGTTAGGCCGGCTGTGGATCTAGTGCAAGGTGTAATTCCCAATCCTGTCGGACCTTATCAAACTTGCCTTGCGAACAAAGCTTAACGTATTCGGGATTGACCTCAGGATCCATAAATTCCCGAATCTCAATTGCGCCTCTTTCCCCCAACATACCGTCGATCAGATCAGTCAACTTATTGATGTGATCATGAAGTTCCGCCGGAATGTGATTGGAGTGTTTGTCGGCTAACTTGCTGAGGTCTCGCTTGCTGTCCATATCCGGGATGCACTCGTGGGCGAACTCCCTAAAGCCGACCTGGAGTATCATCCGTAGAAACCCTATATTGCCCACAGTATTCAACTCTCCCACTCCTCATACTGGTTGTGGATGAACAAACCAAAAGTAATTATACTCCTGGGACCCCTCGTGTAAAGAGGTTTCAGTAGCTGACTGTTTTATCGGTTGGTACGATAGAGTACCAAGTGTTACCTGGGTTCAATTTAATCTCTTTGCCGCTTGCATCCATTAACTTGGTACGCTCTTTATGTGTCTTCTTGCTCCATGTGCCTTCCACAACCGTGCCATCACGAAAGACTAATGCCCGTCCGCTGCCGGGAGTGCCCATAGTTACGGTTGATTCCCCAATACGGGTAAAACCGTAGCTGGTGGGCATATACTGTACTACCACATTTTTAACCTTAATTTGGGCTCCGCTGTTGCGATCGTTATGAGGCGCACCGGCTAAAGAGCGCAGGTAGGAATTCGATTCCTTTTCGTACTGGTACTGTACCTGAAAACCGCTGTAGGAGTAATTAATGCTGATTGCCGGATGATCGGCGGTCGCTGCCGGCTCATCTTTCTTACGCGGTGAAGGCGTAAACTTGGAGGGTTCGTAGTAGTTCAGTTTTTTCATTAAACCGTCCATTAGGTCGGCAGTAGTGTAGACATTATGCGGGGCTAGTCTATCGCGTGTACGGTAAAAGCTGCCGCCATGGGCAAACTGATTCATGTCTTTCATACCTAATGGCGCAACGATATCCAGCGCATCGGCGTTACCGCCCACATGGGCTACCGGGGCATTAAACTCCAGCGCCCAATCGACAAAGTAGGTTCTTAGCGAGCGGATCGGGCCCATTTCTTTACTACGGTTTTCTAGGTAAAAAGCCTGGAATCGGGTAATACCGCCTTCGGCTAACGCCTCATATACCACCCCGGCATCGGCTAGCCCGGATTGTGGTCGGGCGTTCTGGTGGTTTTCAATCACTACCGAGTAGATAGGCCTATCGGCTAATTCCGGCAAGATCTCTACACCTGTGAGGGGTGAAGGTTTAGTTTTCGGCTTGGGTTTACCCTTGCCCAGTGTCACTTCACGTATTGGGTGCTGCTTGGTGCTTTCTAAATATGCTAAGGCTCCCAACGGAAGCAGAGCAAGCAGCCCGAGTGCAATAATAATGCGAGTGCGGTGGGTACTTACAAATTTCTTAAAGCGCCGCCATTTAGACGGCTTTGGTGCCGGATCTGAGGGTTCAGGACCTGGTGTGGGCGGCGGAGGAGGCGGAGGGCTGCCTGCTGAGCCTTTCGGGTTCGGTATGTCATCTGCTATCTCGATATTCTGCATGCAGTTATTATATCATTCTTATGCTTACTTACGCTTTTGCGAGCAAACTATTTTGTGAGCATTTTCAGCCGCTTGAGGACTACATCTCTCCCTAGCACGTGCAGTGTTTCGAACAGACCCGGGGCGGCCGTTTTACCTGTTATAGCTACACGTATCAGGCCGAAGAGCTGACCTGTTTTTACCCCCTCATCTTCTGCTAGTTTACGTAGGCGCTGCTCTAGGTCGCTGGTACTAAAATCGCTACTCTCAAGCGAGGCCGCAACGCTTCTAAGCAGTTTTTCAGATCCATCTCTACCCAGCTGTTTTGTGAGCAAGCCAGTGTTGACCTCCGGTTCTGCAAAGAAAAAGTCTGTGAGCTCCGGCAGTTCCGCTAGAAACTTTAACCGTTCCTGTGTAAGTGCCAGTACTTTCTTTTTATACGAATCATCATAACCAGCTGCTTCTTTCGGCCAGAAAGCCTGACATAGCTCATGCAGCTCATTCAACGGTTTGGTACGTATGTGCATACCATTAATCCACTCTAGCCGCTCTTGGTCGAAAATAGCCGGCGCGGTGTGCACCCGCTCAAGCGTAAAGGCCTTTATTAGTTCTCCTAGTGTGTATATTTCTTTCGTACTGCCGCTGCCCTCGTTCCAGCCGAGTAGCGCCAGAAAATTAATGACGGCTTCGGGTAAGTAGCCGGCATCACGGTATTCCAGAGCCGACTTTGCCCCGTGTCGCTTGCTTAGCTTGGCTTTATCTTGCCCCAACACTTGCGGCAAGTGACCAAACTCAGGCCGGCTCCACCCAAATGCTTCATATAAAAGAATATGCTTGGGTGTGGAGGAGACCCACTCTTCCGCGCGAAGCACATGGCTCACCTGCATTAAGTGGTCGTCTACCACACTTGCAAAGTGGTAGGTTGGGAACCCGTCGGATTTAACAGCTACGAAATCATCGAGATTAGCTGTCTCAAACTCTACACGGCCTTTAACCGCATCTTTCCAGGCAATCTTAGATGGGGAAACAGGCACCTTAAAGCGCAGCACGTGAGGTTTATCGTGATCTCCCGGGTGCTTCAGGCAGTGGCGATCGTACTTGAAAGCGACTTTGTTTTTCTGGGCTTCTTTGCGCAGGTCGTCTAATCTCTCTTCGCTGCACCAGCAGGGGTACAGATCGCCTTTTTCGGCTAGTTTAGCGGCGTGCTCATTATAAATACCCAGGCATTCGGATTGTGTATACGGCCCATGCTCGCCTCCTATTCCTGGCCCTTCGTCGGGTGTAATACCTAGCCACTGCAGGCTGTCCTGAACGTGCCCGACTGCCTCTGGCACTAGCCGCAGTCGGTCAGTATCTTCGATCCTTAATATAAAGGCTCCCTTGTGATGCTTGGCAAAGAGGTAGCTAAACAGAGCCGAGCGCAGTCCGCCTAAATGCAAAAAGCCGGTGGGGCTGGGGGCAAAACGAGTGCGGACAGTTTTCATGTTACCAGCTTACCGCGTGCATCTGGCTTCTACAACTCAAGGCTGCTTACATCCTGCTGCTCCCATTCGTCGCCTGTCTGTTTGTACAGTACGACACGATGGCCGATTTCATTAGTATCGTATACGTTTTCTATTCGGTTGGCTTCTCCCGGACGATGGCTGTAATGTGTTTTGCGGTCTACTAACGCCGGGCCTGTAATGCGCTCTAATTTGTACTGTTCGCCGTTTCTTTCAAAGCAAATGTAGGCCACTTTGGCCGTCAGATCCGGCCGATCTTCCAGTTTACGCTCCTCTTTGCCATGACTGGTTATGCCTAGTTTGATATCGATGGCATCAGTCAATCTCTCCCATGCATTGTCGTTCACAATAATTCTCCAATATGGTTTCAGTATATATCATTACCCCACCACCAGCATTGGGTAAAGAAAGAGTATTACAGGCTGTAGGCGATTTTGAGTATCTGTTCGCGGCTAAGCTGCTCGGCGCCGGTCATGTTGTACCACACACCGTGATTCACCCAGCTGACCTGCTTATTATTATCGTAAAAGTAAATCGTCAGGCCTTGGCCTTGGACGGCCAGATATTTATCGGTTTTGGGACTAATGTGGTTTTCGCGCAAGGAGTCTGAATCCCAGGCGGTGCGCCGCTGGGTGATGTCTAGCTTTTGTCTCGAACCGGGGGTATAGAAGCTGATCTTTACCTCGCCAGTCTGATAGCTAACCTCGTCTTGCCTATAACTTGAAGGCACATAACTCGGCAGAGTGGCCTCTACCCCAGCTTTGTGAGCAGCGGTACGAAAGGCCATCTTGGGATAATTCTGCATCCAAATATAACCGCCCATTATGGCAAGTGCGGCACCGGCAGCTACGACACTGGCCGGGTTCAAGCGGCTACCATTGCCTTTAGCAGCGGCAATCGTTTCTTGCAGGGCTGGGGATTGCGGCAGAGGCATAGGGATTATGGGCTCTGGCGCGGCACTTGCGACGGCTATATCGGCCGGTTTCAGCACTAGGTTAGGGTGTGTCGGAAATTTGCTGACTAATGGGCTCTTAACTGCCGTCTGTCTGGTAGCCGGCGGAAGCTGAGGACTGCTCGGCGCAGGCTCGGGTGCGGGCATTGGCTCAGGTGTTGGAGCAGGGGGCATTACGGTTACTGGTGTTGGCTCAGGTGCTGTCGTTGGAACCGAAGGAGGCGCTTGTGGAGCTGGCTCCGGCATGGGGGCTACAGGTATTGGTGTTGGTTGTGGCGGAGTCGGTGCAACTGGCACCTGTACCGGCTGGCTAGGTGCAGGGGTCGGTGTAGGCGTGGCTTCCATAGCGCGCAAGTCCAGCACACCGCCCTTACCTGCTACTTGCTGGCTGTGCATTTGACCGGCCGGTTTAGGGAGCGGTGCGATTGGGTTGAATATCGGCTGCCCAGTTTGGGGTGCGGCTGGCTGTTTACTACGGATGTCTGACATAGCGCCACTTCGCACAGGCAATTGGGTACCGCAATTCGAGCAGTAGCGTTTGCTGCCGATTGTTACAAAGCCGGTTTTACCGCAATTGGGGCATTGCATTAATTTGTGCTCATCTCATTATGGTTACGCTTATGGTACAACGATTTGCTCCGTAAGAAAATAGTTTAACGGTATGAATTATAAATATCTTTCATGAATCTGGGTATAGCCAGCTGTCTTTTGTAACGTGAGGGTTCAAGTGTTAGTCTCCACAACCACTCTAACCCAACCTTCTGGAAAAAACTGGGAGTGCGGCGGTATTTACCACCAAAACTTTCATAATCAAACGAGCCACCCTCCCCCACCAGTACGCCATGCTTGAGATGGGCGGCCAAATAAGCCATGACATATTCTTGTAGCGGAAAGCCCATACCGACAAAAATCATATCTGGTTCAGCTTTTTCTATTCGTTCAATGAAGCTTTTTGAAATTTTCTCTTTTCTAAGCGCCTGCAGCAGTTCCTTTCCCTGAAGGCCGTCGATTTTACCTGCCATCGTGCCGACGATTTTAATATCGGGCAGAGCGCGGCGAATAATACGTGCGGTTTGAGATATGTCGTTATGCCGGGGGGAGCCGATTAAAAATACCTTAAGGTTTTGATCGCGGCAGGCTCTAAGCAGTGGCCAAGTAAAATTAACCCCGCCGAACTTTTCAGGGAATGGCTTGGCTATAGACTTGGGCTTAAACATAATGCTAGCAGCTGAAATTACGAACCGACGCCAATTTTTGGGTTTAATACCAAAGATATATCTGCCGGCCCACTGCACCGAAACGCCGTCTGGCAGACACATCTCGGCATTATTCAAAAGTAGTCTGACTTCTTTGCTGCGCTTGGCAAGGTCCAAAAATTCAACATAGGGCTTTACAACATAGCAGGGCTTCGACTTTGGCCGATGGGCTATGTGGGTCAGGTGGTCGATGGCTTCAGCCATATTCACGGCATCTACCTCTACGCCGAAAATTTTGTATTTTTTAAATACTTTCTGTGCAGACATTAGCTACTACTCTCTTTGCTGTTAGTTCCTATCAGTACACCCGCTAGGCTCCAAAAGACTAAGGCTGTGGAGCTGTCGGCCCACCCATGGAGAAAGAGATTAATAGTGCTGATACCTACAAGCGCACCGGCTAAAGCCTTGGCGGCGTCTTGCGCTCGCCGGCGCCAAAACTCTATAAATAAGTGTATGCAGAACCCGATAAACAGCAGGGCTCCTGCTATTCCAGTCTCGATTGCCAGTTGCAGAAAGTAGTTTTCGCTAATAAAAGCTTGAGGCGCATGGAATGAGGCCGGCCCGGCAGTACCAAGTCCTTTGCCCAGCGGATTTTCCTTAACGACCAACAGTGATGAGTCGAGGGCACCTGCATGCTGTTCGGTTGAGTCTTGTAGACCTGTCTCTTGCAGGCTACCGTGGAAGACATAGTACTGCAGGTTGCTCTCCTTGGTGATACTTGTAAATAACAGCTGAGCACCAATGGCGGCTGCGGCTGTTGTGGCTAACAGAAAATAGAGCGCCCGCTGTCTAGGCAGGCTCATGGTAATTACCGTTACCACGGCGGCTACTAGCCCTAAAAGAGCGCTGCGGGAGTAAGTGAATATTAGAGCAGCTGTCATGAGGCCGGTTAAGAGCGCCAGTGAAAAGCGGCGCTGTCGTATCCACATAGCCACGCACAAGCAGATCGGCAGTATTAAGAAGCTGCCAAGCTGATTGGGCCCGCCAAGGGTCGATAGTACGCGTATAGTGTTCAGCCCGGGGTCAATAGTATGGAATGGTGCAATCGTTTCTGGCCCGTAGCCAAAATGGCGCAAAAAGTCGGCTGGAAGGGCAAAAGTCTGCAGTACCGCAAAGCCGGCTACAGCAGCGCTGGTGATCAAAATAATCTTCTGCATTTTATGCACCAGTAATTGTGATGCTACGAGCTGCGCCAATAAGAAAACCACCAGAAACTCGATATCGGTTTTAAGCCCGAATAGCCAGGCCAGGGCCGGCGGCTGGGTGATCGCGCTAACCAGTAAGGCAACTGCGATAAAAGCCGGTATCCAGTAATTAACCGGTTTAAGTAGAGCATTAATCGCTTGAGGACGGCGCCAAATTGTAATTACGGCCGCCACGAACATTAAGACAATTACGATTTCCTTCCAAGACTGGATGAGTGTCTGGTAGCCTGTTAGACTGCCCAGCCAAACGGAGGCAAAGGCATGGAACGGCATTACGGCTACCAAGGCGATTAATCCGTAAACTATCATCTGCCTGGCGCGCATCACGTTCATTTGATTCCGGCTAAACTGCGTTTATACTCATCTAGATTGTTCAGGGCAATGCCGGCTCCGCGCACTACACACAGCTGGGCGTCGTCGGCCACAATGCAGGGTACGCCGGTAACGTTCGTTAGGAGTTTATCTAGATTTTTAAGCAAGGCTCCCCCGCCGGTCAGCATCATACCACGGTCTATGATGTCGCTGGAAAGCTCGGGAGGAGTCTGTTCTAGAACGGCACGGATAGCCAGTATGATCTTTTCTAGCTCATCAGCCATGGCCTCGGTAATGTCGTTAGAAGAGACTGAAATCGTCTTGGGCAAGCCTGCAACTACGTCGCGGCCGCGGATTTCGATGGTTTTATCTTTTTTCAGTATAAGAGCGCTCCCGATATTCTTCTTTATGTCCTCAGCTGTCTGGTCGCCAATAGCCAGCCCGTGCTTACGCCTAATGCCGTCCGCAATCGCAAAATCGATTTTATTCCCACCAACCCGCACTGAATGCTCAGCCACCACTCCACCTAGCGAGAGGATGGCGATTTCGGTGGTGCCGCCGCCGATATCGACCACCATATTACCGGCAGCTGAAGCTATCGGTATACCAGCGCCGATAGCGGCTGCAATCGGCTCACGGATGATATAAGCGGCTCGTGCACCGGCCGCTAAGGTGGCGTCTATAACGGCTCGCTTCTCGGTGGAGGTGGCACCTGAAGGCACACTGACCATTATATCTGGCCGGGTTAGGCGGAATCCGCCGATAACCTTATTTATATAATGCTTAATCATGGCCTGGGTAATGCGGTAGTCAGCAATCACACCATCTTTTAAGGGACGGGAGGCCACAATGCTTTCGGGTGTGCGGCCCAGCATTATCTTGGCCTCGCTGCCAATAGCTACTATTTTACTGTCGGCTGTGGAGAGCGCCACCACACTCGGCTCATTGATTACAATTCCCCGATCGGGGGCATAAACCAAAACATTGGCCGTGCCAAGGTCGATAGCTAATCGTTTACTGAACATAATTACGCTTCATTATAATAGTTTTAACCTGATTAAGCTATGCTGCTGAATAGTAGCGAATAGCCCCAAATTGGCGTATAGTTTATGACGATTATGTTCAACAAAACTCTCTGGATATTAGCTTACCTGCTGGCTGCGGTTGTAATTGCGGCCGGCACGATTTTGCTTGTAGCCTATGGCAATGGCTACAGCTACAACTTTAAGGCCGGGCGATTGGTTCGCAATGGGTTAGTGATATTTGAAACGCTACCAAATGGTGCTAGTGTGCAGGTAGATGGCAGGGTTGTAAAACATAAAACTCCTTATCGTAAAACCTTTGAGGCCGGCACGTATAAGTTTGTATTGAAAAAAGAGGGGTATCGCAGCTGGCAGAAAGATATTCGGATGGTAGCCTCAGAGGTCAGTCTTCACCAGTATATTCTATTGTTACCCGACAAGTTTGAGTCTGAACCGATTGTAACCCATGAGAGCATAGGGCGCTCCGCTGCCAGCCCCGACAGAAGAAGGCTGGCTTATACGGTGGTCTCCGGGCCGGAGGCAGGCCTATGGGTGATGGACACTGGTAATAAAAGCCGGCTTAAGGCTTACGCACTGCAGCCGGCAGCCGAAGGCACGGGAATCGAAACAGTCGAAGAATTGCAGTGGTCCAAAGATAACAGCCATATACTAGTCAAGTCGGTTTACAGTGGTAAGCCACGTTATTTGATGGTTGCCGCAAATGGTTCGGATCCGGCCATTAATATTACCGATCAGCTAAAGTTTGATTTTGCATCTCTTACCATGAACCCCTCGAATTGGCGTGAACTATATTGGATGAGTCCTGAGGGGCTGCGACGGATAGATCTTAGCGCTCAAACGATTTCGGCCGTAATCGCCCAACACGCGGCTGCTTTTGCACCGGCTGACGACAAAGTGATATATATAGACACCTCAACCCCTAGCCCTACACTGCAGTCGGTCGACCGCGGTGGACAGCGGCGAATTATTCTAAAACAGCTTACAGCTGGCAGCCGCTACCAGCTGGCTACTGGCAGTTTCCGTGGTGAGGTGCAGATTGGAATTCTGGTTGACTCTAATTTATGGGTGGTTAAGAATGCCTTGCGCGATAAAAAAACTCGCTTAGCATTGGCAGGCGTAGACGGCATGCTGTTTAGCCCGGAAGGGCGCTTTATCTCTACTGCTGCAGGTAACCGGCTAGTAACTTACGATATCGAAAAGTCTCAGGTCTGGCAGTTTGAGTCCGCCTCGGCTGCTCCGAGCAATGTCGCCTGGCTGTCGGAATATTACCTGCTGTACGTGCGTGATGGCCACACTATTATTTCGGAATACGATGGCGCAAATGCCGCCTCACTCGGCCCGGCTAGCGGATTGGTGCATGGCACAGGTGATTCCAAGGAAGTGATTATCTCAGAACAGCTAAACGGCCGACACCAGCTTAGTGCGATAGGTATCCGCTAACAGTTAATCTATGCCAGGCAGCGAGCCCGGAGCGGTTTCAGGGGGTTTATTACCCAACAGGCCAGCCAGGCTATTCCAGAGTTTCGCAATCTGCTGGCTTAACCCCGGTGCGTTACTGGGCAGCATTGGGGTGCCGTCTGGCTTATTTGTGTTGGCGGCCTGGGATGACTCGATTACTGGCGAGACTTGCTTGGCTCTCACTATAAGGCGCTTCCAGCTGGTACCCGGAGGTGTACATGTAATCAGAGTTAATATTGGCTCCTCGGTTTGAGCAAGGACGCTGACCTCTGTCGGCTCTACTACCTTCGATTCCGTAACCTCATAGAGATAGCGTTTGGAATTGTAATTAACAGTCATGGTGTCTCCCGGCACCAGCTTATCTAGCAGCACAAAAGCGAACTTATAATCACCCGGCTCCCACCAGTCGTTAGATGAATGGCCGACTATCACCGTATTGCCTCTTTGTCCGGGCTTGGCGGTACCGGCGTAATGAACTACACCGCTCTGCAGGGCTTTTTGAATTGAGGCCTCATCGTTGACTTCTGGGTAGACCACTGGTACCGAAACGTTGATTTTGGGAATGTTTATGAGCGGTTCAGGCGCGACAGTCTCTAGAACAGCTACCGTATTCTGAGCCGGGCCGGTTTCGGGTTTTTCGGTAAAGTATCCTAGCTGGCTGAGCAGAATCGGTGATTTAAACACCAGAAATAGTAGCAGAAAAGTGGCAACAGCAGCAGCTAGCGGGCCAAACTTACTTGGTAGCTTTGGCTTGGCATTAATGGCCGGCAGGTAAGAGACTATCGGTAACGCATCAGCTGCCGGGCTGGTGGGTCCGGCAGCGGCTCCGGCCAACTGGCTTTTGGCCGGCATATTGGCAGTCCGGTACTGATTAGGCAGGCCAGCGATCTTAGCTCGGGCGCTGGCAGCAGCCTGAGGGTTGTTATCGCTAAGGCTACCTGATGTTCTAGGGGGTTTAATATCCATTAAGTATCTTTTAGATTAGGCTTGTTTTATGATAATCTTTTTAAGCCCTTTATCCAAACATACTACGAAATTTGTAATTAGACCATAAGTTAAATATAATTACAAGGTACTGTTCAGTTGGAGCCGGAGTGGCGGAATTGGTAGACGCGCACGACTCAAAATCGTGTGTCTTATGGCATGAGAGTTCGAGTCTCTCCTCCGGCACCATCTGTATAGTACTGGCTATGAATAGGTTTTGATGGCCCAGCGCAGGGCTTGCTCAATTTCTGCACTTGGCGGATTGTCTGTTTTAATTTCCCCAGCGGCTTGGGCCAAAATGAAGCCGGCAGTTGTTAGCGCCTCAAATGGCTGGCTTTGGTATTGCAGCCAGAATACCGTAGCCGCACCCTCATACCATCCGGGCGGCAGTTCCCCAGCTATTGCGCTCAAGCTGCATTGCTTGCTTGCTGCTGCTATAAGCCCAGCACCGGACCACGATAAATAATCGCAGTTGGTCTCATCCATAAGCTTTTCAAATAAATCAGACATATTCAGAATGCTGTCCTGGTGTTTAAAGCTGACAGCCACTTTTAAACTATTGGCAAAATCAAAAATACCCGGCATCTCGGCCGCCACCAAGGTCTTTGGCCTGGCTGTAGCTAACTTAAGGTTGAACGCAATTGATCTTAGTGCTTCCGCACCCAGTATTAGTGGCTTACCGGTTTCCCTTATTAGCGATTCAATTAGCGTGGTAGTCTCTGAATTCGTACTCAGGTTCCCTGGCAGCATTATGCCGTCGCAGCCCGATACTTGCTCCAGTATATCGGCTAATGCCGCCTTACCTAGGGCGCCTGAAGCATTCGAGGGCACAAAAGTTATATGTGGAGCGTGTTTGAGCAGCGAGTATAGGCTATCTGGCATTATCAGGTTACACTCGCCGATCCCGGCCGCTACCGCCGCCATGTAGGCATTCTGGCAAATATTGAACTGGCTTTTATGCCCGCCCACAATCAGCAAACGCCCACTTCCCGACCGACTAAGCGGCTTATTCCACAATATGTCGCCAAATAGAGGCTTATCTGATTGTTTGAGCAGCTGCATTAATTCGTTAGCTGGTGCAGCTTATCTAGATTAGGTTTGTCGGGGCCCTTGCCGTCCAGGCCGGGCACCTCCAAGATACCTACCAGGTTCTTAACTTTCGGGTGGTTTAATATAACCTTAAAGCCGTCATCGCCTATGAATCCCTTTCCGATATTCTCATGCCGATCAACCCGTTTACCGAGATCGATCTTGGAATCATTCAAATGCAGCACCTTAAGGTTTTGGAGTCCAATTTTCTTATCGAATTCCGTAAGTACTGCATCCCAGCCGGATTCAGTGCGCACTTCATAACCACTTGCCAACAAGTGGGCCGTATCCAAGCAAAAGCCGACTCGCGCAGGTTTACCCAAGGCGTTAAATATTAAAGCTAGTTCATCTAAGCTGTTGCCAACCACTCCGCCGGAGCCTGCTGAGTTTTCAAGTAGCAGCTGTGTATTCTTGATGTCCTTAATGACCTCCTGCAGCGAACCCGCCAGCACATCTATTATAGAGTCTGTGCCAAGGCCTTTGTGCGAACCTAAATGAGTAACAACCCCCGAAATACCCAGCTGCTCAGCTGTAGCCAGCGTCTGCCGAGCCACCTCAATCGATTTCTGACGCAGTTCGCTATCGGGCGTACCGTAGCTGGTCAGATACATCATGTGCGTGTAAACGGGCATATCGAGATTGCTGCAGGCATCCCTAAAGGCTGCTGCTGTTTCAAGCGTATAGGTCGTCTGCCGCCACATTCGTGGGCTTCCCGTAAAAATCTGCAGGGCTTCGGCTCCCATAGCTTTAGCTCGGGCCGGTGTGCCGACTAAATCGCCGGCGGTTGATATGTGGGCACCATAACGCATGGCATAAGTTTAACGGATACAGCCTACAGGTGTCGAGAGATGCTGGCTAGACTACAACCTAGTAATTGTCTGTAGGAAGGCTTTCGTAGTAAACCATATGCTGCTGGCCGCTAATCTGCTGCTCCACCATGGCCTCAGCATCTTCTTCCTCGTATCCCAGTGCGATTAGGCGCCGCAGCTTTTCGATAGGAGCAATAGTTCGGTCGGCCAAAATACCACCGGCGCGCGATATTAATTCTGGATGCGAAGAAGTTCCCATACCCTGACCCTCATAATGCCTTAAGCCTAGTGCACGACCACTTCGTGTTGCATCGGTATTTACCACAAGCAAGTCGCGGTTTTTTAATAAACTTTTGGTAAATGCTTGCGAATACTCTAGCGCGGGGCAGGCGGCAGATATATACTAATGCATTATGTAAGGGTGGATATGGATAAGGAAACGCTGGGTACAATTCATCAGATCATGAGCGAAGTCGATGAACTGCGCGGGCAGATTAGAGACGTGCGCCAGCAGCTTAAGGACTTGGCCGAGCAGAATGATGAGTACCGAAATTTACAGGAAGAAATCACCGAACTGACCGGAAAACGTCAAGCGGCTAAAAAGGTTTTGCATGAGGATGATGACTACCAGCGCCTGCAAGCCGACTTAGATGACTTGCGCTTTAAACAAAAAGATTTGCAGGAAATTATGAGCCATCACTTGGTGCTGTATTATAACGAAACCCAAGCTACCGAAATCAAAGATCCGGATGGAGAGGTACGCCAAGTGGTAGTGAGCGCGAAATTAGTAAGGCCAGGCCGCGAGGATTAAGGCTCGGTTTGCCTGACTTGCCCGCTTTGGGTGATGCGGCAGGCAGACCATAGCCCCTTGCCCTGCTCACGAGCCTCTTGCTCTAGGTCTTGGAATTCACTTAGCTTGGCATACGGAAAAACGGTGTAGGCAAACCCGTAGCCATCTGCGATCAACTGCCTGTTTAGCAGTGTGCCGTCTGGCAGGTATACGTAGCGCAGCAGGCGAAAATATTTGTCGCGGTCGCTATCTGCCGGGTCGGCCTCAAGCCGTACCGATTTGCCGACTAGAAGCTCCTTGGTCTTTGCGCTGGCCGCTTGGCCAAAGCATTGCACCGGCTTGCGCGGATCGTGGGTTTCTGGCGTATCAACGCCAATAAAGCGTACTTTCTCTTGCCGACCGGCAATTAGTACCTCAATCGTATCGCCATCATAAACCTCAGTTACCTGGTAGTAACCTGGTTCGGTAGCTGCTACTTTGGCCGGGTTGGGCTGCCCATTCCGCTGGGCACCGGCACCGAGTAATGAAAGGGATACTAAAATGAGTGTCCAGATTATGGTCTTTCGGCGGCGGCTTAAATTCATGCTGACTATTGTGTACAAAGGGCCGGCTTTACGCAACCAGCAGATGGCCTACAGCTTGCAAATATGTGCCAATACGCTTATGGTTATGGTATTAATTAGGAACTGATAATGGAAGATTCTGCATCAACTTATACGCCTTCGGCTGCCGATACGGCAGCGGCTCAGGCCTTTAGTAGCGGCTTTACTCTAGTCATATTGCTAGCAACGGCTGTAATGGTAGCCGCCCTTTGGAGGCTGTTTACTAAGGCCGGTAAGCCGGGCTGGGCCGCAATAGTGCCGATTTATAACAGCATTGTGCTGCTGGAGATTGTCGGCCGGCCGATATGGTGGATCGTTCTATTCTTCATACCGTTCGTGAATTTCATTGTAAGTATTATTATCTCACTCGATTTGGCCAAGGCATACGGCAAGGGCCCTGGCTTTGCAATTGTCGGCTTACTGCTATTCCCTTTCATCGGCTACCCGATGCTGGCCTTTGGCAGCTCTACGTATACCGGACCGGTTGCCGGGCAAGCTTTCGTCGCACCACCGGCAGCGCCTGTTACACCTACCGCTCCCCCAGCCCCACCGGCCGCTCCTACCCCACCCCAGGTATAACCCCTAATTTATTCAATCGGTGCTTGGTGACGAATTTGCTTTCTGTTACGAAGAATCGCCAGGGCTTGTCTATTGCCTGGCTGATGCCGATTCTGGGACTGGCCGATACCTCGGGTGCAAATCGTCTAGGTTTAATATAAAAATCCTTGGCTGATAGTGTTCGCCCATTATGCTCACGGGTTATACCCATTGCCTGTACGAGCTTAGCCGGCCCGCTGCATAAATTGTAAATATCATCTGTATTCCTGCGCCGTTTCATTAGCTCTGTGCCCTCTATGGGCTCGAGCGCGCGGATGAGGACGGCTTCTGCAAACCCCTCCCCTCCGCAGACGACATTCATGCAATAGTGCATGCCATACGTGAAATACACATAGGCCCGCCCGCCAGCCCCGAACATTATGCTGTTTCTAGGAGTCTGGCCGTTAAAGGAGTGGCTGGCTTCGTCGTCTTGCCGGTAAGCTTCGGTCTCAACAATTATTCCAGCAGTGATTCCATCGGGTGTTTTATGTACCAGTTCGCAGCCTAACAGATTCTGGGCAAGAGTTACGGCATCTTGGGAATATAGCTCTTCATTTAACACTCACTTATTATATAACTTTTGCGAGCTAGACTTTAATTCGAGCTGTCTACCGTATAAGTTCCGCCAATAGCACTCAGGTCAAGCATATTTTCTAATTCTGCACTTAGCTTATAGGAAGTACATGCGCCATTTGTGCACGAGACAGGCACCGGAGCGTAAGTGTAGTTTCGGCCGGCCTTTGGGTCATTTGGCACTATCTTCATATATTGGTCGGTGGTGCCAGTTAGGGTGGTTTTTAAACAGGCTGGATCACTGGGGGTACATTCCGCCCCTCCGGCTGGGGGGTAGGAATTATTATCCTGATGGTATGCCTCAAGGGCTGTCTTAATATTACGCAAATCGCTTTTGCGCTGAGCATCCCTGGCGCGCTTAGGGGCGGCTGCTAAATTGGGAATGATGAGAGCGGCCAATATACCGATAATGACAACTACTACTATCAGCTCTAGTAGCGTAAAGCCTTTTTGCTGCTTGAATACCTTAGTGCTCACCATAATATAGTAAGCATAACAGGCTGGAGAGTTTTAGTCGAAATACTCTATATCGGTAACATCGTCTTTATTCACCAGAATCGTAATACCCGGCAATCCTTCTTTGGTGCGGGTACAGACAATGTAGGGGCTAGATTCCAGAATGGCTAGAATTTTGTAGCGGTTTTCCTGCTGCTCAAACTCGCCTACCGCTAGCCGCAAGCGCTTTTTATCTTGAATATAATTAATACTGAATATGCGCTGATCTGTGACCTTGGCGCGCAGCTGTTCTTGGGCTATATCGGACAAGTCCTGATACTTTGTTTCAAGTCTTGCCTTGGTGGTATGGGGGATGAAAAATTGCATTAAAAACCAAAAGCCCTTTAGTTGCTCGCAGAATAAGATGTGCCTCTTGCGCCGGGCCGGCGTTGTGGCAGAATCTAGCCGCAGAGTGCGCGACCTTCTAGACTTAAGCTAATTATACCATAAGGGGCAGTTTAAATGGTAAGGGGGCGAAAGCATTTTGAGTGCTACCGCCCCCTGGGGTCTGAGAACTGGGAGGCTCGCTCCCGGCCGCCATCAGGCCCTAAGTTTTTGGTTTTGGCAGAGTGTTAAGGTTTTTGGCTGAAGCGTGGTATTCAAGGTTGTCTTGCGGTAATACGGCTTCAGGTTGAGTTGGGCGTGATTGAGTGTTTTTGCCCTTGGTTATTTTGTCCAAAAGCTGCTCAATTATCCCAGTGCAGTGCACTCTGCTAAACTTTCAAGTTACATCTACAATATAGCGTAAAACGCTTATGCTGTCAAGCACTTTATGCAATATTAAGTCAAAAAAGTAAAAAGCGTGTGCAGGAACAACCCAGACACAACTGTTGTGGAGTGTATGAAAAATAAGTACAATTTACAGCTGAACTATGGGGAGTGGCCAAGTGGTAAGGCACCAGGTTTTGGTCCTGGCATTCGGGGGTTCGAATCCCTCCTCCCCAGCCAAGACGTGCACCAAAGGTGACTGTAGTCTTTGATGCAAGTTTTGACGACAATCGGGAGGAATAGCATTATGGTGGCAATGTCTGCGAGAGATAACTACTATGCTAGCTTCAGGGGCATCCCTCTAGCTGCCAAACCAGTAGGACGAGGCCGACTGGAAGGATCCTTGGGCGCCATGGCGGTCTACTGCCTGCGCTCATGTCATCGCCGCGTTGGTCGTATTAACGATGCCCGGTTGGCAGAGCTATATCTGAAGCAATGCCCTGGCTTGTTGTCGCCACCAGATCCGCGTTTCATGCGAGTACGCCTCAAGCCATTCCGAGCTTGGTTGCTGCGCAACATCGACCGCATCTCTATGACCAAGAGCGATCTGAGAGAGGAAGAGTCACGACGCTTTCAAGACCTGGCGCGCGACTATGCCGATAATGGCCCACACTTTCACAACCCTGATCATCGTCGAGCATGGGAAGAAGCCCAGGCTCACTAGGCTTGATAGCGGGTAAACGCCGTATTTGGAGCTTAGCTTCTTGGCGCTCGGAGGATCTTGGGTTTACACCCTTGGTCTTCCGGGCGCTATTTCATTTGAAGCCTTTTTTCATAGTCATTAGAACTGTTCTCGCGAAGAATGAAATGAGTCGAATGGCGCCAAATTGCTAGCCCAAGCGTTGTAGTGGGCGCATTTAAGAGTATAATGGCTATATAAAGCGATTTTTGCAGGAGTATAGGCAGTGAATGATAAACTAATTTCAGAAATTAAAGCCACACGAGCAGTTCTTGAAAGTGCCCTGCATAACTCCGGAGTCGCCATTTCGCAGCAAGACACAGACCTTAAATATACCCACTTCTTTAATACTCACCCCGGTATGGCCGGAGCCGAACTCATTGGTAAAACAGATGCCGATTGGCTGCCAGCTAGTGAAGCAGCCAAGCTGACAGCAATTAAGAAACGCGCCCTGGAGGGCAAAAAGGGCGTGCGCGAAATGTTTAAAAGCACTCTTAATGGAGGTAATGAGGGCGACATTTTCTACAACGATATTCGAATTGAGCCTATCAAAGAAGATGACAAGGTTATCGGTATTTACAGTATTGCTATAGACATTACCTCTTTTCAGAAAGCCCTTATGAAACTAGAAGAACTCAACGGTCGGTTACTTAAGAATATGGAAGACGTGCTAAGCTCTACGCCTAAAGACAGAGGCCGTAAGTAGCTTTAATCTGTAGGGTGAAGGTGAGAACCATAGGCAGAAGGTCTCGCTTCTAGCGCAGCGACCGAAACTACAACCCTCGTGCGGTGCTATTTCTGCTTATCTCCGCCCAGCTTGGCCACAATTCCCCTATTCGTTAGATCGAGCGCTATAACTCCCCCGCGGATTAGCTCGCTTAGCTTCGTGGTGAATAGCACCATTATCAGGACTGGTATAGCATGAGAGACTACAGCTAGATCGTTACGGCCGTAAAAGTAGACCCACCCGGGCTGGAGATAGTTTAGAATGCCATGGTGCAGACCGGTGAGTACGAGCAGAATCCATCCCAGCCGCCAATCGGCGTACATTACAATTAGTGCCGCGATAATAAAGAAGTGGAAGTGCATTTCTATAGAACCGCCGCTGATAAACACAAACAGATATGAATAAACCACCAGAGCGGTCGTAACTACGATCCGCCACAGATAATGGTTCTTTATTTTACCAAAAAGGTATACAGGGATCAGCACTGCTGCCAGGGCAATAACAAACGATACAAGCGCCTCGGTCGGGTTAATCACCCGCCAAGCAGCTGGGTTCGGGTTGGTTTCGGCAATCTTCATTATCGCGTTGGTAAAAATTAGTAACGAGTAGATACCCAGATGCCACCACAGGACTTTGCGCATATAGCGGTCGACCTCTGGGTAGCCAAGAGCGTCTCCGAACTTTTTATTAATATCGCTTATAAAATCTATTTTTGGCATTGTGTCCTCTGCGCAATTATTTATTACTTTGATTATAGTACAATAACGCTTATGAATAAAATATTTAAAATTATAGACGCGCGGAATGCACTGCTAATAGTGTCGGTACTGCTTGTAGCCGGTTTTATTGGCTTGTGGGTGCCATATCAGCAGAGTAAGCAGCCCGCAGACACCCCTATAGCCCCTACTGGAGAGGCTGAGGTAATAGTCGAATATGCAAAGAGCGGCTTTAAGCCAGAGACGATTACTGTTCCAGCTGGTACTACCGTCGCATGGAATAATACCTCGGGCCGGCCGATGTGGGTGGCTTCTGACCCCCACCCCGCCCATACCGATCTGAAAGGCTTCGATCAGCTGAGGGTAATAAATAGAGCTATACCATCTGTTATTCCCGCGGCCCGGGCCCATGGCGAGGGTATTTATGAGTATACTTTTACAAAGCTAGGCACCTGGAAATACCACAATCACCTTAACCCTGCACACCTGGGGGCCGTAATTGTTATTGAGAATAAATAAAGAGGGTTTAGTTGCCGGTAAGCTGGAGCTTTTGAAGAAACTTTAGCGAAGGATACCTCCCCAGCCATGAAAAAAGTCAACTACTGGTTAGAGATTTTTAATTACTGCCCTGCTTTTCCTTCTTGCTTTTCCCTCTTTTCGACCCACATGTACAGCGGCTTGATTAGCGTAAGCTCAAATATACTTCGTGTTAAAGGGAAGATGATGAAGCCGAAAATAAATTCACCTACAAAAAGACCTAAGGCAATCTTCCAATTTAATAGAAGTAGTACACCAGTAAGTATAATCCATGGCAAAATACTTAGACCTAGAATACCCATAACTATTTGGCTTCTATAAGCTTCTGGCGCTTCACCAATTCCCAGTTTATTCATCTGACCATGTAGGACGGTCAAGCCTAGGAAATATACATGGAAAATAGCAACGACAATAATCATCATAAAGTAAATTATATCATTGTTGAAC
>DATLOE010000004.1 GCA_035536395.1 Candidatus Dormiibacterota bacterium | reverse complement strand
ATGGTGGTAGAGGGCAAGCTGTCCGAGGGTCACGCCCGCGCCCTGTTGCCAGTAGATGATGCACGCAGGCAGATTGAATCTGCCGAGCTGGTAATAAAGAACGGCTGGACCGCTCGCCAGACAGAAGAGTTTGTACGCAATCTGAAGCAAGACCAAGCCACCCCAGCCGCCCAGGTAGCCAAAAGGGTGGCCAGCACCAATGAGCTCACTAAAGGGCTACAGAATTATCTGGGCACTAAAGTTACCCTCCAGCCAACCGCCAAAGGGGGTAAATTACTAATCGAATATAAATCAGAAGACCAGCTAGAAGAGATCTATCGCACAATCAAGGGCGAAGGCTAAAAGCTTCGGATACCGTTTAGAGGTATCAGGCGCAGAACTACATCGCCAATAATATTCTCCACGGGCAATACGCCCCAATCACGCGAATCAGATGAACCACCCGGGCTGCGGTTGTCTCCTATGACATATACAGTACCCTGGGGTATAACCATATCGGTATCGTTGTAGGTAAAATTACCGCTCGGCAGGTAGCCTGTATTAGGGTCGAACCCCTCCGGCTGGGAACTGTTATATATGCTGACCTGACCATCTTTAATTACTATCCTGTCTCCAGGCAGACCGATGACCCTCTTTACATAAACCAGGTTGGGATCTTTAGGGTACTTGAAGACGATGATTTCGTTACGCTTAGGAGTGTAAGCCGTCTTATTTTGGCTGACGACGCCTGCCGCCATAGCCTTAGTAGGGCCAAGCTTGTTGATGATTAAATAATCGGAGTTTTGCAGGGTCGGCACCATAGAGCCGCCTACCACATGAAAGGTTTGAATTACGAAAAAATTAACGACTGCAACTATTGTAATAGGGAGAATCAGCCAACTGAATATACCCTCAAGTAGATCCCGACGCAGTCCTGGCTCCGGCTTGGTTATTTTGGTTTCTGGCTCGGCCGGTTCCGGCTGGTGCGTGTTCATACCTAAAAAGTATACTTGCCAACTGACAGTTCCAGCAATACTAAGTTGCCCGTTTTGTGTATAACTAATTTTGTACATAGACGCTCCAGACCTTTATAATAAAGCTAATGGTTGATAAATTTTCTGTAAAACGGCTAGACGGACCGTCTCGCCGGTCTGTACCTGATAGCCAGAAGGCAGATGGTGTAATAGATCTAAAAGCTATGGCTCAGCCCCCTGAGTCGGCTTTTACTTACCAACGCCCTGGGGCAAAGAAGACCCGGCCTATTAGACGTAAGCTGGTTGCCTCTCTTGCAGTTTTTACGGCCTTAGCCGTGATCGGCTTCGGATTGACAGCTGTTATGGCCAGCCATAAGGTAATTACCAAGAATTCCGGCTCCGGCGCTCCGGCGCTAGCTGGTGATATTAACCCCACCAAGCTTAAAGGCGAAGGTGATGGGCGTATTAACATCTTGCTGCTTGGTATCGGAGGAGTTGGCCACGAAGCTCCGAACTTGAGCGACACCATGATAGTGGCCAGTATAGACCCTCGTACCAAGGATGTAGCCATGCTTTCGATACCCCGGGATTTTTACGTTAAGATTCCTGGCTATTGGTCTAGTAAAATTAATGCCGCCTACGCCTGGGGAGAAAAGAAAAAAGCCGGCGAAGGGGGAGAGGTGGCCAAAGCCACGGTATCAGAGGTAATGGACGTGCCGATACATTACTACGTAAGGGTCGATTTCGCGGCCTTTAAGCAGGCGGTGGATGCTGTCGGTGGCATAGATATCACGGTTGATAAGGCCATTAATGACCCTGAGTACCCTTGTGATAACGGGCGGGGGGTCTGCCCCTACAGGCTGGCTGCTGGAAAGTATCACATGGACGGCGTTCAGGCCTTAAAGTACAGCCGTTCTCGCAAAGGTTCAGCGGGAGGAGATTTTGACCGAGCTGCCCGCCAGCAAAAAGTTTTAGTGGCTCTTCGTCAGAAAGCACTTAATCTTTCCACTCTTAGCAATCCGATAAAAATGCTGAATTTAATTGATACGGCAGGCAACCATATTAAAACCGATCTTCAGCCCAACGAGCTGAAAAAGCTTGGAACTTTGGTAAAGGATATGCGCACCAATCGGATTACCCAAAAAGTTCTAGATACATCCCCGGAGGGCCTACTAAAGCTTGGCAACATTCCTGGCGCCGGATCTATCGTCGTGCCTAAGGCCGGGCTGTATGAGTATACCGGCATTCGGGAGCTGGTGCATTCGATATTCGTTGATAATTACCTTAAAGAAGAGGCGGCTAAGATTGAGCTGCAAAACGGTACAACCAAGCCGGCCTTTGCGGCTACTGTTGCCAAGATTCTTACTGGCTACAACTATAAGGTGGTGGCTACTCTGACTGCTCCGACCCAGAACTATCCTAAAAGCGTGATTTATGATTATACCGGAGGGAAGAAGCCCTACACTGTGAAATATCTAGAGAAGCGGTTTGGCGCCAAGGTTCAAAGAAAAAGTTACGAGCCCCCAGCCGGTACGACCACCCCAGCACCCGATATAGCTGTTATAATCGGCAGTAACTATCAGCCTAACACCCATAGCCGATGATCAGAACTTTCGTACTAGCCTTATTTTATATCTTCCTAGCAACGGCCATCCTGTTTCTGAGCCATTATAACTATCTGCCAATCGCTCTAGCCCTTGCTATGCTACCAGCTGCTGGCAGTTGGTGGCGGCACGGGCGCAGCGTGCAGGCTTTGGTGCCGGCCGTACCCAAGATAGTTTTTGGGGTGAGTGTGGCAACCCTGATTGGCTTAAACCAGCAGCCCACTGGCCAGCCGATATTCCCTCTGGCTAGCCAGGCGACCCTCGCGGCTTTTTATGCCGGCTGGCTAACCTGGCTGCATGTTGCTAAATCTTCTCCAGACAAACAGCTGATGGTAGCCGCTGTTAATCAATTTTTCATTATATCGGCTATTTTTTTGGCGGCAGCTTTTTGGCACTGGCCCGGCTTGGCGGTTGTGGTAGCTAGCTGGTTTGGCAGCTATCTTGTGGCTTATTGGCTCTTAAGCGAACGCAGCGATCAAAACGCCGGTATTTTCGCGGTAATCTGGGCTTTGGTGGTGGCGGAGATGGCTTGGGTGTTCAATAGCTGGCTGGTGAATTATGTAATAGCCGGAGGGTACGCTATTGTACCCCAGGCCGCGCTGATTATTATGGGTTTAGGGTACTGCTTTGCCAGTGTTTACCAAGCACATCAAGCCAGAAGCTTAAGTAAGCGCCGGCTGGTAGAATATATATTAATCGGTGTAATTATGCTGGCTATCGTAGTAGCTGGCACTAGATGGAGCGGAACTGTTTAATGGCAAAAGAGACAACCAAAAATCAGACAGCAAACGAAGACGGTCTTCCTTACCCGGTTGCGAAAAAGATTGTTACCCTGAGCCTCTTTTTTGGTGTGCTAGGAGGTTTGGTAGGAGGGTACGTAATGGTCAAATACGCCCCTATTGCGGGCATCAAGCAGGTTCTTCTGCAAGAAAATTCAGCTACGGTCCAAGTGGCTAAAAAAGTATCACCAAGTGTGGTTTCAATAACTTCCGAGACCAGTATACGGAGCTTCTTCGGTACATCCAGCACCCAGCAAGGTGCTGGCACAGGCGTTATTCTATCGGCGGATGGCTTGATACTGACTAATAAACATGTGGTGCCAGAGGGCGCCAGTTCTTTCAGTGTCTTCACCTCGGATGGTAAAGAATATAAGGATGCTAAGGTTATAGCCCGCGATTCTCAGAACGACCTAGCTTTTATTAGAATCAGTGCTAACGGGCTGACACCAGCAGAGTTAGGAGATTCCGGCAGTGTGCAGGTAGGCCAAACGGTGATTGCGATTGGTAATGCCTTAGGGCAGTTTGAGAATACGGTGACAAAAGGCGTCATTTCGGCTATTGGCCGGCCAGTTGTAGCCGGAGATGGGGAGGGCGGCCAACAGGAACAGCTGCAGAATCTAATTCAGACAGACGCGGCTATTAACCCTGGTAATTCCGGAGGTCCTTTGGTGAATATAAGTGGCCAGGTAGTTGGCATTAATACGGCTGTGGCCGGTGAGGCCGAGAACATTGGCTTTGCCATACCTATTAATGAGGCCAAGCAAGCATATGAGAGCCTAAAAAGTCGCGGTAAGATAGTGCGCCCGTATCTCGGAGTACGCTATATGCCGATTACTAAGGAGCTGGCGGCCAGCAATAGTCTGCCTGTCTCAGAAGGCGCTTACGTAACTGCCGGAGGTGAGGAGCTGGCAGTTATACCCGGTAGCCCTGCCTCGAAGGTGGGACTAAGAGAAGGTGACATTATCGTGAAAGTGGTAGGTAAAAAAGTAGATAATAATAACACCCTCTCAAGCTTAATAAGCCGTCGTAGAGTGGGCGAAAAGGTAGCTCTTACCATCTTACGTGACGGGAAAGAGTTAACTATAGGTGCAACGCTGGAAGAATCTCCCGGCTAAGACCGCCCAAGAACAGTAATAAAATATTCTTTCTTAATTGGCTTTAGTCCTATTTTGGCAGCCTCTTCTACTAATACCTCTTGCTGCCATGGGTCGGATTCTGTAAACACATAAGCGTCTTGCTCTAAGTGAGGGGGGAGTTGCGTAAAGAATTCGCGATATAGCCTTAATCCATCATTACCTCCCAACAGAGCCACTCTAGGTTCGTGCTTAACCTCTGGCATCAAATCGGCCTTATCTTCCAGATAGGGCAGGTTAGCGGTAACGGCTGAGAACTCACCTTTAATACAATCTAGCAGATTACTTTCATGGAACTTAATATCTACTTGGTGTAATCGGGCGTTTTTAATGGCTATAGCTAGGGCCAGGCGACTGACGTCGGTGGCGGTTACTTTAAGATCTGGTCGCTGTTTGGCAATTGCAATAGCGATTGCTCCGCAGCCGGTGCCGACATCGAGCAAATGCGCATTTTTGGGTGTGTACTTAATGGCAAGTTCCACCATTTTTTCGGTTTCGGCTCTGGGGGTTAGGACATGTTTATTAATATAGAAGTCTAAACCGTAAAACTGTTTCTGGTGAATAATTTGAGAGAGAGGGATTCGTCTTAAACGCTTTTGCACCAGCACATCAAAACGCCTGGCGTCTACTGCTGTAGGACTTTTTTCCAGATGGGCTAGGAGTCGGCTGCGATCGGTTTTTAGTATATACGCCAGCATAATTTCGGCATCGAGCTTGGCGCTTGAGATACCGAGTGATTTTAATTTAGTCTCAGCACTTTCTAGCAGCTTTCGGGCTGTCATGGGGCGGCTGATTCTAGCTTGCGTATAGCGTCTTCTTGCTGCAAGGCTTCTATCATATCGTCTATATTACCGGCCATATACTGGGTCAAACCACGCTGGGAGCGGCTAATGCGGTGGTCGGTAACTCTATCTTGAGGGAAGTTGTAGGTGCGAATTTTCTCGGAGCGGTCACCGGTACCGATTTGGTTCAGTCGAGCCTCTCGGTTGGCTTTTTGTTCTTCTTCAAGCTTTTGGGCCAGCAGGCGTGAGCGCAGTACCCCCATAGCCTTTTGTTTGTTTTTAAGCTGGCTTTTCTCATCTTGGCAAGTTACCACTAAGCCAGTCGGTAAGTGGGTAATGCGTACGGCTGAATCGGTAGTGTTCACCGACTGCCCACCATGGCCGCCTGAGCGGAAGACATCTACGCGCAGATCTCCCTCGTTAATTTCCAGTTCTGATTCTTCAGCCTCAGGCAGAACGGCAACAGTAACTGTAGAAGTATGCACCCGGCCTTGGCTTTCTGTAGCCGGTACTCGCTGCACACGGTGTACGCCAGATTCATACTTTAGCTGGCTGTACGCGCCATCGCCCTTAATGGCAAAAATTATTTCTTTATATCCGCCAACATCGTTCGGGCTTTCGCTTAAGATCTCGGTCTTCCATCGCCTTGTTTCGCTGTAGCGCACATACATGCGGTAAAGCTCAGCTGCAAACAGGCTCGATTCATCGCCTCCGGCGCCGGCGCGGAGCTCCATTATCACGTTTTTTTCATCATTCGGGTCTTTGGGCACCAATGCTACCTGCAAACGGCCTTGGATTTCGGCTAGTTTTTGCTCCAGCAGGGGGAGCTCGACGGCTACCAGTTCGGCCATCTCTGGGTCGTTCAGGGCAGCTAGGTCCTGCTGAATCTGACGCTGCTGATCATAAAGAGCTATAAGAGGCGCTAATTCTGCCTGCCGTTTGGCCAGCTTGGCTCCTTCAGGTGTACCGGCTAGGCTGGCATCACTCATTTGGCGCTGCAGCTCTTCGTATTCCTGTCTAATTTTAGTTTCAGTTGTATCCATATCGGTTATTAACAAAAAACAGCACTAATACTATTGTACAGTGCTGTCCCTTTTTGCTTAAGATTCAGTTTGGTCTTTGGCTGGGTCCTGTTCTGGTGCTAGCTCTACGGTTTCTTCTTTGATTTCTTCTGCAATCTCTTCTATAACAGCATCATCAGGTTTAGCTTCGGCTTTTACGCCCTTAGATTTTAGCTTTTCGGCCTGCAGCTTACGGGCCTTGAATTTCTCCACCCGGCCAGCGGTATCTACCAGCTTCTGCTTGCCAGTGTAGAAGGGGTGGCATTTAGAGCAGATTTCCACGGTAATAGAAGGCACAGTGGCTCGGGTCGTAAACTCGATGCCGCAACCGTTGCACTTTACCTTAGTATCCATAATTTCGGGGTGGATATCTGATTTCATAACTTGACTAATATACCCTAATTAAACCTGTAGGTCAATTGTAAGGCCAGTTGAGATATTCCTGCGGGGTATGTCTTGTATAATGCCTTGAACAAGCCGAAGTTATCTGGTAGAGTACATAAGTCATAATTAATGAATCAGCCTGTCTATACAATCCTCCCGGGTTTACCGGGCCAGACAGGTGAAGGAAAGGAATAACTTGTCAGAGAGTAAACTAAAGGAGCTTTTAGAAGCCGGTGCCCACTTTGGCCACCAAACGCGACGCTGGAACCCTAAAATGGGCCAGTTTATTTTTGGCGTACGCGGCGGCATACACATCATAGATCTAACCAAGACAGTCGATTTGCTGGATTCAGCAGCTGCCATTGTTAAAAACGTAACTGAGCAGGGAGGCAAGGTGCTCTTCGTCGGTACCAAGCGCCAGGCGCGTTCAATCGTAGCCGGTGAGGCCGGGGCGGCCGGTATGCCCTACATCTGCGAGCGCTGGCTAGGCGGCATGCTGACCAATTTTCGTACTATCCGTTCGCGCATCAACCGGTTGAAGGAAATTGAAGAGGGTTTTGAGTCGGGTGATTACGAAGCCAAGTTTAATAAAAAAGAGCAGCTACGACTTAAGGCTGAGCAGGATAAACTGGCCAGAATCTTTAATGGCATTAAGAACATGGATGAGATGCCAAGGATTGTGTTTGTGGTAGATACTGCCAGAGAAGATATAGCGATTGCTGAGGCTAATAACTTAAAAATACCGGTCATTGCGATTGCCGACAGTAATACCAACCCGGACCGAATAGATTACCCGATTCCGGCAAATGATGACTCTATTAAATCCATTAAACTAATAACCAGCACGATTGCCGAAGCCGCAGCAGAAGGTGCAAAGGTATACGCAAAAACCGCCAAAGAGCAGGCTGATGCCGAGGCAGCCAAGGCAGCCGAAGAGCCAGCCAAAGCAGCAGCTAAGTAGAAAGGAAGCCGATGTCTGTACCGATCGAAGATATTAAGAAACTGCGGGCCATGACCGGCGCCGGTATGATGAGTGCCAAGAAAGCTCTAGAGGAGGCGAGTGGAGATATCGATAAAGCGATTGAAGTTTTGCGATTGCAGGGCCAAGCCTCTGCCGCCAAGAGAGCAGATCGCGAAGCAAAAAATGGCTTGATAGAAGCATACGTGCATGTTGGTAAAATTGGCGCCTTGGTAGAGCTGAACTGCGAAACCGACTTTGTTGCCCGAACAGACGACTTTAAAGCTTTTGCCAAAGATATAGCCATGCACGTGACGGCTACCGACCCCCAGTATCTGAGCCCCGATACAGTGCCAGAGGAAGTAATTGAGAAAGAAAAAGAACTGTATCTGGCCGAATTGGAATCAGCTGGTAAACCAGACGCGGTTAAAGAAAAAATCATCCAGGGTAAGTTAGATAAATATTACGAAGCGGTTTGTTTAACCCGTCAGCCGTTCGTAAAAGATCCAGACAAGACGATTGAGCAGCTGGTGCTGGACTTGAGCGCTAAGGTTGGCGAAAACGTAGTGATTCGGAGGTTTAAGCGGATTGAGCTGGGAGGGGCAGAGTAATGACTGCAGCTGAACTGGTAAGCGGAGTAGATGCACGCTTTAAAAAAGCTCTCGAACACTTAGAGGAGGAGCTAAAAACCCTTAGAACCGGTCGGGCGCAGACTGCAATGGTAGAGAATGTTACCGTTGAGCAGTACGGCCAGCCGATGCTGCTTAAAGCTGTAGCCACCATCAGCACACCAGATGCCAGTACAATCGCTATTTCACCCTGGGATCGCAATATGGTGGAAGTAATAGAAAAGGCTCTGCGCGAAAGTAAGTCTCTTAGCCTTAACCCGTCTAGTGACGGCACAACAGTTCGCATTAATATTCCCTCGATGACAGAAGAAGCTAGGCGCGAAATAGTAAAGCAGTTGGGTACGAAAGTCGAGCAGTGCCATATTGCTCTGCGTAATATTCGGCACGAAGTCTTGAACGAAGTACGTAAACTGGAGAAAGACAAGCAGATCGGCCAGGATGAATCCCGACGGGCAGAAACTGATTTGAATAAAAAAATCGAGCAGTATAACCAGAAGGCTGATGATATTGCGAGGCAAAAAGAGCAGGAGATATTAACAGTCTAAGCGGCTGAAAAAGAGTATAATTACTGATTATGTCTACCCAAACTGCCCAACCAACATCAATATCTGCGCATCAAGATTCAGTGCCTCAGCACATAGGCCTCATCTTAGACGGTAATCGCCGCTGGGCTAAAGATAATGGCCTGCCTTCGCTGGAGGGGCATCGCCGTGGCTCTGAGGTATTTAAGAATATGGCCAAAGCCGCCTTTGAGCGAGGCATTAAGTACGTTTCGGTTTATGTTTTTTCTACCGAGAACTGGAATCGAAGCAAGGAAGAGGTTGGCTACTTAATGGATCTCTTCTATAAACTAGCTAAAAAAGACACCGACTACCTGCACAAGCAGAACATCAAAGTGCTTTTTATTGGCTCACTGGAAGGCTTGAGCACGAAAGTGGTTACTGCCATGCGAGAGGCCGAGGTTAAAACCAAAGATAATACTGCAGGAACATTAGCAATTTGTTTGAATTATGGCGGCCAGTTGGAGATTGCCGACGCGGTCAAGAAGATGGTAGGTGATGGCGTAAAGCAGCAAGAAATTACCCCAGAGAAGATCGATGAGTATCTGTATGCCCCCGGTGTACCCTCGGTTGACTTAGTTATTCGAACGTCTGGCGAGCAGAGGCTTTCTAACTTCATGCTCTGGCGTTCGGCTTACTCTGAACTCTTATTCGTTAAAAAACATTGGCCCGACTTCACCGAAGCCGACTTAGATGAGGCGTTGGCTGAGTACGCTCGTCGCCAGCGCCGCTACGGCTCTTAAAGACTATCTTCGCATTTCGGCATCAAAGCTTGTACGCCTTCTCGGCATACTCGCTTACTATTTTGAACTGTATCCCAGACAGTTTTCAGATTATTAAAGAGGGGGTGCTACAATAACTAGGTATGCTTACGACTATTCTGTTAGTCCTCTTAATATTCGGTTTACTCGTCTTCATTCACGAACTCGGGCATTTTTGGGCTGCTAAGAAAGCAGGAGTTGTGGTAGAGGAGTTTGGCTTCGGCTTTCCGCCTAAGATTATCGGGCGGAAGTTTAAAGGCACTGTTTACTCGCTAAATTTCATTCCTTTAGGAGGGTTCGTAAAGCTCAAGGGTGAGGCTACTGGCGATACCGGAAAGGGCAGCTTTGGCGGCGCCAGTTTTGGGCACAAAATAAACATTTTACTGGCTGGGGTGACTATGAACGCAATAGGGGCCTATTTGATTCTTGTCTGGCTTTGTCTGACTGGCCTACCACCGATAATCCAGAACCAATTCAGCTCCGGCGAGGCAAAATTTGCCCAGCCCAAGCAGGTAATGGCCATAACCGTACAGGAAGGCTCGCCAGCCGAGAAAGCCGGCATTAAACGCGGCGATCTGTTACTTGGAGAGGCTGGTGGGCAGAGGTTTGCAACCGAAGATGACCTCTTGGCCTACACCAAATCCCATGCCGGCCGCACTGTTCAGCTTGAAGTGTTAAGAGACGGCCAGACTACTACCCGGACAGCCAAGCTTCTGTCGCCCGAGAATAAGCAGGGGCATTTGGGAGTGGCTCCGTTTCTAACTTACAAATTGAAGTATGGCCTGTTTGATTCTGTGGTAACAGCCGGCGGTATTACCGCGCAGATGATATGGGGTACCCTAGCGGCTTTTGGCGGCCTAGTAGCGGGCTTGATCGCGCAAGGCACTGTAAGCGAGCAGGTAGCCGGCCCGGTCGGTATTGTTGTTATTCTAAGCAATATCGCTCAGCTAGGAGCGGCTTATGTATTAGTATTCGTGGCTTCCATATCTATTTCTCTAGCGGTTATTAATGCTCTGCCGCTGCCGGCTTTGGATGGGGGGCGTTTACTTATGGTAGTGGCCCAAAAGCTGTTTGGTCGCAATCTGTCGGCCCAAGCCGAAGGGCTCATTCACACCGCGGGTTTTGTGGCGCTGATTATGCTGATGATTGCAGTCACTTACTCAGATATTAAACGCTTATGATAAACTAGGACGAAATGACAATACGGATATAAACTAATGAAATTATCTCAAACATTTGGCAGGACCCTAAAGATTGCCAGCGGAGAAAGCGAATCTGCTAACTACCAACTGCTTGTTCGCGGGGGGTTCATTCAGCAGGTAGGGGCCGGGGTTTATACTTATTTGCCACTAGGCCTAAAAGTATTGAATAAAATAGCGGATCTGGTGCGCAGCGACATGGATAAGCTTGGTGCCAGTGAAATCTTAATGCCCGTGCTCCACCCAAAAAATCTCTGGCAGAAAACCGGTCGCTGGGATAAGTTTGATGCTCTTTACCGACTTAAAGACAATGGCGGCCGGGAGATGGCTCTTGGCCCCACGCACGAAGAGACGGTTACCCCCTTGGCTCAGGCTTACCTTAATTCTTATAAGGATTTACCAGCCGCAGTTTACCAGATTCAAACCAAGTTTCGTGATGAGCCTAGAGCAAAAGGGGGATTGCTCCGCGGCCGGGAGTTTTTAATGAAAGACCTCTACAGCTTCCATGCAGATTCGAAAGATTTAGATAATTATTACGAGTTAGTGAAGAAAGCCTACCAGACCGCCTTCCACAACTTGGGGCTTGCAGTGCGAGTGGTGGAATCCACAGGTGGCGCTTTTAGCAAATACTCTCACGAGTTCCAGGTATTTCACCAATCTGGAGAAGATACAGTATTGTATTGTGAGGATTGCGATTTTGCCCAAAATAACGAGATCGCCAAAGTGAAGGCTGGGGACGCGTGCCCTGAGTGCAAGAAGAAAGAAGCTATTAAGCAAACTAATGCTATTGAGGTAGGTAATACCTTCAAGCTGGGTGACAGGTTTAGCCGTGATTTTGGCTTCAGTTATACGGATCAAAATGGCAAACAGCATCACCCCGTAATGGGCTGTTATGGCATAGGCATCAGTCGTGCTATGGGGGCGATAGTAGAGGTTTACAACGATGAGAAAGGTATTTTGTGGCCAAGAAATGTTGCCCCGGCCGATATACATTTGATATGTCTGGGTGATGACCAGAAAGTGAAGGCCGCTGCCGATAAGCTGTATCAGGATCTTCAGGACAACGGGAATGATGTGATATACGATGACCGCCTTGAAAGCGCCGGAATTAAGTTTACTGATGCCGATTTGATTGGCTGCCCGGTAAGGCTGACCGTTAGCCCCAAGACGCTAGAGCATGAATCGGCCGAGCTGAAATTCCGTAATATAGATAAGGCTAAATTAATTCCACTAGCTGAAGCGTCAGAGCCGCTCAAACAGAAGTAGTTTTGGCCATTATTGAGCACACAAATTGTACAGCACATCTGGTACTAGGTGTGGGTTTGAATTCGAACACCTTTTTTAACCTTGTTGCCCCTGATTGCTCCTGATAAACTACTAGCAAAGATGGTTATGTGAGCAGGTTGAGCTACTGGTGTTGGAGCTTAACGTAAATAAGGCAGTTAATCCAGATATGATAAATCGGATATTAGGAAAGTTTTCGCACGACATTGGCATAGATCTCGGTACGGCTAATACCCTGGTATATGTAAGGGGGCGAGGCATCGTTATTAGCGAGCCGAGTGTAGTGGCTATTAATACCAAAACCAACCAAATTCTAGCTATTGGTGAAGAAGCTAAAAACATGGTGGGTAAGACACCGGCCAGTATTGTAGCCACTAGACCTTTGGTTGATGGGGTGGTGAGCGATTTTGAGGTTACTGAGCAAATGTTGCGCTATTTTATAGAGAAGGTGCATACCGACCGCTACAGTTTTCTACCTAGACCTAGAGTGGTAATTGGCATTCCTTCAGGAGTAACGGAGGTTGAGAAGCGGGCAGTAGAAGACGCGGCTACCAACGCCGGTGCTAGGCAAACGTTTTTAATTGAAGAACCGATGGCTGCGGCAATCGGTAGTCGTCTGCCGATTCATGACGCGGCCGGTTCAATGGTGGTAGACATCGGCGGCGGTACGACCGAAGTGGCAATAATCTCCCTGGGCGGCATTGTTGCTTCCCGCAGCCTGCGTATAGCTGGTGATGAGCTGAACGAAGATATCATGAAATATGCCCGAGAGGAGTTTAATCTTCAAATTGGCGAACGGACTGCCGAGAATATCAAGATTGCTATCGGTTCAGCCTATCCTATACGGGCCGGCAAGCAAACCGCTCCGATGCGAGGGCGTGATCTAGTAACTGGCTTGCCTAAGCAGATTAATGTTTCAGCTGAGCAGATTAGGATGGCGCTAGCCAGAAGTGTCCGGGAGATTACCGACGCTATTCGTATTACGATTGAAGAAACACCACCCGAGCTAGTGTCAGACATTATGGAGCGTGGTATTGTGCTTGCCGGTGGAGGGGCACTACTTGCGGGGCTGGATACACTGCTGCATCAAGAAACTAATATGCCGATCTACATTGCAGATGACCCGCTGACTTCTGTTGCCAGAGGCACAGGCCTGGTCTTGGAAGACTTAGATTCCCTGAAAGACATTTTAGTACCGACTCAGTACGGTAAGATTACGGGCTAATGAGGCGATGAACAGAGGGCCCACCAAGCGATTGATAGCTTTAACCCTCTTGGGTGCCACCCTGGCTGTCGTGAACGCGGCCGGCGCTCTAGCGCCGGTAAAGGCGGCTATTGCTTATGCTATCGCTCCTGCCCAGATGACTTCAAGCCAGGCCGGTAGCTCTGGTGCTGGTTTCTTCGATGTGCTGTTCTCTATTAATCAACTATCACAGGAAAATAAGCGCTTACGGCAAGAGAATGCATCTCTGCGCCAGAGAATCAGCCAGAATACCGAACTGAAAGCCGAGAACGAGAGCCTGCGCAAACAGTTGAACTTTACTGCCATAGAAGCCAGCCGGCTAGTTGGCGGAGAGGTTATAGGCTATCAGCCTGATAATTTCAGGCACTTTATTACTATCAATCGTGGCAGCGCAGATGGTATTGCTTCGGGTATGGCCGTTGTTTCAGAAGGCTCGCTAGTAGGCACTATTAGTGAGGTTACTGCAGGTACTGCCAAAGTATTTTTGGTGGTTGATCCGAACTTTAGGGTGTCGGGTGTAGACCAGGACCGTCCCAGCCGCCCGACAGGTACGGTACGTGGCCAGATTGGTGGTGGGTTTTTAATGGATAAAATCGCCCAGAACGAAGATATCCGCCCTGGGGACGCGGTTATTACCAGCGGGCTTGGTACAAACATTCCGAAAGGCATCATGATTGGGCGCATAGAGACGGTGCAAAAGCTGGAAAACGGCGTGTTTCAGAATGCCCGTTTGGTTTCAGATCTGAAATTTAATCGGCTCGAATACGTCTACGTTATAGTGCGCTAACTATGAAAGTTTTTGCATACCTCCTAGCTATCATACTGATAATGGTCCTGCAGACCGGGTTTTTTGGCTTTATGCGGCCTTTGGGAGTAATACCAAATCTCATGATTGTAGCAATTATCATTGCTAGTTTGCGGTTCTCAGCTACTTTTACCCTAGCTCTGGCTATCGGGGGAGGACTACTCTTAGATATCACCAGCGGCAGCGATTTTGGCCTGCGAATGGCTTTTTACACCACCCTGGCTCTGGCCCTTATTATTGTCCGTCAGCTTGGATTTCATCTTGAATCATGGTGGGTTATGGCCGGAGCGGCAGCTATGGCGACCCTGGTATTTAACCTGGCTATTATAGCTGGTGCAGACGTTCAGCTGCAGACCTCTGATTTTAGCCAGATATCCTGGCTAATAGCCGCTGAGGTGATAGTGAATTCCCTAGGGGTAGTACTGGTACAGACCGGACTGCTTCTAGCTGGTAATTTGATAAGCCGGCCAAAAGGAGGGGGGATGCGAGCCCAGTGAAAAACGATAAACCCTTATTCGGCTACGCCGGTGAAGACCACCCCCGATCAGACAGAATGACGATCAAGCGCGATCAGCGAGGCAATGAGCGTTGGGCCGACGCTATTCTGCCGGCCGATGCCGCTGCGGGCGTGCTGGAGACGCCGACCAGCCGCCAGCCATTAGGGGTAATAGCGGCTGTCGTAGTGCTGTTATTCAGTATCCTAGTGGTGCAGCTCTTTAGGCTGCAGATTATCGGAGGGGAGCGCAATTTGAGTTTGGCTGAGGGTAATCGAATTCGGCAGAAAATCGTTCGCGCGCCCAGGGGAGTGGTTTATGATCGACACAAGATAGCATTGGCCAAGAACCTAGCCAGTTCTGAGGTAACGGTAGTGCCAAGCCTGCTCCCACGCGAGAAAGCCCAGCGGCAGGCGGTTTATGCTCGTGTAGCAGAGTTAACAGGAGTACCTGAGGCCGAAATAGCCGCAAAAGCAGAAGGCGATTGCATTAACCGGTCAGGTAAAACCGAGGCACTTAAGGAAAGAGCTCAGCAGATCTGCCTACTGCAGAACCAGCCGCAATTAATCACCCCCAGACTTGCGAGGGAAAAGGAGCTGCGGTTTGATGAGGCGATTCTCACAGTACCGGGTTTCAGCATAGATGTTAACCCGATTAGAGAATATCTAGACGGAGGTTCTTTGGCGGCTATCCTGGGCTATACAGGCCGGGTCAGCCCGGAGGATCTTAAGCGTAACCCTTCTTACATCTCTACCGACCTAGTGGGAAAGTTAGGAATCGAGCGTCAGTACGAAGATACCTTGCGGGGGCGTAACGGCAGCGAGCAGGCCGAAGTCGATTCAGGAGGCCGACCAGTTAAGCTTTTAACATCCAAACGGGCCGAACCAGGCCAGAACATCATGCTTTCAATCGACTGGGAACTGCAGAAGAAGCTGGCCGAATCGATTGCAGCCCAGCTAACGGCCAGTGGCAGTAAGCGCGGAGCCGGTATTGCCATGCATCCTAGAACTGGAGAGATTCTAGCTGCCGTTAATCTGCCAACGTACGATAATAATTTGTTTGCAAAAGGCATCAGTGCGGCCGATTATAAAAAACTAACGGATGACCCAGGCCAGCCTTTGTTTAATAAACTAACGGCCGGCGCTTATCCTTCGGGTTCGATTATTAAACCCTTGGTAGCAGCTGCGGCTTTGCAGGAAAAGGTAGTGGGCTCCGGTACAACCGTGAATGATTCAGGCCAGCTGGAGATCACTAACCGCTACGACCCAAACGTTAAGTATACTTTTCGTAGTTACGAGCCGGGTGGCTTGGGGGTGGTGAACCTAGTAAGAGCCCTAGCGCTCAGCTCAAACGTGTACTTTTATACCGTCGGTGGGGGCTATGGAAATATCAAGGGTTTGGGGGTGGATCGTTTAGTGAGCTACTATCACAAGTTTGGATTAGGTCAGAAACCAGAGGTGGATATTCCCGAACAGTCAGCGGGCCGCGTACCTACCCCAGAGTACAAAAAGCGCCTCAGCGGCGAGTCGTGGGTACTGGGGGACTCGTACAATATTGCCGTGGGCCAGGGAGACATGCTGGTTTCACCCCTTCAGATGGCAGTGGCTATTTCGGCGATTGCTAATGGCGGCGATATCATTAGACCACATTTCTTTAAAGCCTCACTGGATGGCGCTGGCAATCCTACTGCTACGGCCAAGTCAGAGGTAGTACGCAAGGGCTTTATTGATCCGCAGCACTTGGCAACTGTTCGTGAAGGTATGCGCCAGGCAGTTACCACCGGCACGGCCTGTTGTTTGATAGAGGAGCAGGTTCCGGTACCAGTGGCAGCCAAGACCGGTACGGCTGAAACTGACCCCGAGGGCAAGCGCGCCCCGCATGCTTGGTTTGAAGCCTTCGCCCCATATAATGATCCTCAAATTGTAATTGTTGTACTGATAGAGAATTCTGGAGAGGGTGCCCAGTATGCCGCGCCGGCGGTTAGAGATACTTTGGCCTGGTGCTTTAAGCGCCCCCAGGGATGCGTAAAGTAATCCCTTTTAAAAGCCAAAATCTTAAGTTTATTTATAATTGACAATAGTAACTATTGACGCTTTAAGCCGGTTGGCTGAAAATAGTAGGGCAATAGGCATTTAAGAGGCTCGAGGTCACACCTCGAGAATTTTTTTCAGCCTACTGCTGCGACAGAAAGGAAAACCAGTATGCAAAACACAACTAACAAGAGAGACTTTTACCTGACCAAAGAAGGGGTAGAAAAGCTCAAGGAAGAACTTCACGATTTAACCCACAACCAGCGTCAGGCAGTTGCACGTGAGCTTAAAGAAGCCAAAGAGTACGGGGACTTAAGCGAGAACGCCTCGTATGATGCAGCCAAAGACCACCAGTCATTTGTAGAGGGTCGTATTGCTGAGATTGAACATATTCTGAAAAACGCTGTAATTATTGAAACCCCCAAGACTAATGGGGCAGTTGGCATTGGCTCAACCGTCCATATTGAGGTTGAAGGAGGTGTACAAAAATTCACAATTGTAGGCACGCATGAAGCTAACCCAGAAGAGGGTAAAATTTCGAATGAATCTCCGATCGGCCAGGCTCTCTTGGGCAAGAAGAAGGGCGACGAAATTGCCGTAGAGGTTCCCTCCGGGACTATGACCTATAAAGTCAAACATATAGAATAAACTCTGTTTTTGGAAAAAGAGCCCGAGAGGGCTCTTTTTTGTTTGTGAAGGCTTAATTGCTACAATACATGTAATGACAAATTTAACTGACAGTAAGTATTGGCTAGATGTTACCGCCGAAGAAATTATTAAACGGTACCCCAAGGGTGAAGTTATAGTTTCAAGCGGTATATCCCCCTCGGCTTCCTACCATATCGGCCACTATAGGGAAATCATAACGGCAGATGCGCTGGCTTGGGCTGTGCGCGAACGTGGGCGCAAAGCACGGCATATCCATGTGGTAGATAATTTCGACCCGTTGCGCAAACGCTATGATTTTCTGCCCAAAAAGTATGAAAAATACGTTGGCTGGCCGATCTGCCTGGTGCCCGACCCTAATGGTGACTGCCATAAATCTTATGCTGAGCATTTCTTTGGTGAATTCCAGCAGTATTTCGAGCCCATGGGGATAAAAGCAGAAGTCGTACGCAGCTATGAAGAGCTATACAAGACCGGCCGTATGACAAGCTATATAGAGAAGGTTATCCAGCATGTGCAGGAGATAAAGGGTATTTTCGAAAAACTGGCCAACCGCAGCCTGCCAAAAGATTGGTTGCCGGTGTCGTTGATAGGCGAGAATAATAAATTAATTAGAGCTACTAAGGACAGCTGGGACCAGACAGCGAAGACCTTGGGCGGTATCAAGTATGATGACGGCCGTGCCAAGCTCGATTGGCGCTTGGATTGGCCAGCCAGATGGGCTGAACTAGGTGTGGATGTTGAGCCGTTTGGCATGCAAGAGCATGGAGCGGCCGGCGGCTCTTACGAAACTGGCGCTGAGTTTTGCCGGCATATATTTGGCGCCGAGCCGCCTTATGACGCTGGTCGGTATGGCCATATTCACTTGGCCGGTGAAGCAAAAAAAATGAGCTCATCTTACGGCAAAATTATTACTCCGAAAGAAGCTCTGGAGATTATGCCGCCCGAAATTCTGCGCTACTTCATCGTACGCAGCCGCCCGGAAAAGAAGCTGCAGTTCGACTCCGGCATTGGTTTGGCTAATCTCATTGACGAGTTTGCAGCAGCTGGCAGTGATGAAGGTCACGAATTTCGTGATGCCTATGAGTTCGCCGTTGCCGGTAATAAGGACCAAGTTATTTCCACTATTCCATTCAAGCACCTGGTTTCGGTTTACCAGGCGGCTAAAAGAGATGAACCGGAAACGCTCGAAATCTTAAGGCGCACAGACTATGAAGAGGCCGTTAAAGCTGAAGCCGATGTTATTAAGCGCGAACTGAAATTTGCTGGCAACTGGTTAAATAAATACGCCCCTGAAGAGATAAAGCTTGAACTGCAGGAAAAAATGCCGAAAATCGATTTAAGCTCCGGCCAGAAACAGTTCCTGACTAAGTTGGCCGACCTAGTAGAAGCTAAAAAGGCGGCAAGCGGCCAGGATATGCATGAGCTAATATACCAGGCTAAAGACGAGGCTGACCTTGCACCCCAGGAAGCATTCCAGGCTATTTATCGAGTGATTCTGGGGAAAGACTACGGGCCTAAGGCCGGATGGTTTTTGGCCAGCCTGGATAGTAAATGGTTGGTCGGGCGGCTGCGGTTTGAGGCTTAGCGTTTATCTCGTGCCTAGAGTACAATTACTATAATGATCGATATTAAACATCTGCGTGAAAATCCTGAAGAGTACAAACGCTCAGCAAAACTGCGTGGCGTAAAAGTAGATATTGATAAGCTGCTAGCTGCCGATAGGCAGCGTTCAGATGTGATGCGTGAAGTGGAGGGGCTGAGGTCCAAGCTTAATGTCGGCGGTAAGCCAACTCCGGCTGAACTTAAAGACCTACAGAATGTTAAAGAGCAGCTAGAGCAAAAAGCAGCCGATTTCGGCAAGCTGGATGGGCAGTATCACGACTTAATCAAACAGGCTCCCAATCTGCTTGCCGAGGATACTCCTGAGGGAGGCGAGGAATCAAATAAGGAAGAGAGGGCGTGGGGTAAAGCTAAACCGGCCAAGGTCGCCGGTCACGCCTCCTGGCTGCAAGAACATGACTTAATCGATTTCGAACGCGGTGCAAAGGTTGCCGGAGCCAAGTTTTACTACTTAAAAGGAGCGGCCGTTAAGCTTGAAATGGCTATTAAACGCCTGGGTCTTGAGGCAGCCGAGGCGGCCGGCTTCCTGCCTATGGATGTACCGCACCTGGTGAACGGGCGAATCGCAGACGGCACCGGTTTTAATCCTCAAGGTCCAGAACAGCAGATTTACAGTGTGGAGGGCGAGGACCTGCATTTGGTCGCAACGGCCGAAATGCCGCTAACCGGTTACCATGCAGATGAAATATTAGATCCTAAGCAGCTGCCAGCCCTTTATGTCGGCTGGAGCCCCTCTTACCGCCGCGAAGCCGGTTCCTATGGTAAGCATAGCAAGGGACTGTTTAGGGTTCATCAGTTTAATAAGCTTGAACTATACGTTTTCTGCGCGCCTGAGCAGAGCGACGAATGGCTACAGAAACTGGTGAAGCTTGAGGAGGATATCTGCCGTCAACTGGAGATACCGTATCGGGTAACAAGGACCGCCGCCGGAGATATGGGAGCGCCGCATTACCAGAAGTACGATGTGGAATATTGGAGCCCGGCAGAGGGTGAGTACCGTGAACTTACCAGTGCCGCTAATTGCACAGATTATCAAGCCCGCCGTTTGGATATTCGCACCCGCAATAACAAAGGCAGCACAATTCATGTGCATACTCTCAATGCCACAGCCGCGGCTATTAGTCGGGTGCTCATTGCACTGGTGGAAAATCACCAGACCCCTGATGGCAAAGTTAAGATTCCAAAGGCACTACGTGAATATTACGGGAGCGACTATCTATGATAGATCTGCAGATAACCGGCCGCCACTTTGAGCTTGACGCGCGAGTAGTAAAGTACGCCCAAAGTAAGCTAGGCCAACTAGACCGCTATATATTAAAACAAGTGCCACACGTACACGGCCATGTGGTTTTAGAATTCGATAAATCAGGGCGGGAAGACAACAGCTTTGTCTGTGAGGTTTCTATTAACCTGCCCAAATCCCAGCTATATGCCAAAGAAGCCACTCTGAACATGTATGCTGCTATAGATATCTGTGAAGCCAAAATCAAATCGCAAGTTCTTAAGTACAAAGAAAAGCATATGCCCAAGCGCGGCCGGCTGCTCAAATTCTGGAAACCCTCTGACGATAATTCTTAATCGCACCTCCAATCTGGTAAGTGGGCTTTGCTGTGCTAAGATAATTAGGTTATGAAACTGTTAACCAAACTGCTAGGGGACCCGAGCGCAAAACATGTTAATAAGGCGAAGCGGATCGTTCAGCAGATTAATAGCTGCGAATCACAGATTAAGTCTCTGTCAGATGCCAAGCTGAAACAGCAGACAAGAGCTTTTAAAGAGAGATTATCTGGAGGAGAGAGTCTTGATCGGCTGCTGCCCGAAGCCTTTGCTACGGTACGCGAGGCCGCCAGACGTTCTATCGGGCAACGGCACTATGATGTCCAGCTGGTCGGAGGTATTGTGCTGCACAGAGGTGATATTGCTGAGATGCGTACTGGTGAAGGTAAGACCCTGGTGGCTACAGCCCCGGTTTACCTGAATGCACTGGAGGGCAAGGGTGTGCATGTGGTGACAGTAAACGACTACCTAGCCCGCCGTGACGCCGGCTGGATGGGCAAAATTTACCATGCACTAGGCTTATCTACCGGGGTGATTATACACGACCAGGCTCTACTGTATGACCCTGCCTACACTAATGAACAGGCCGATGATGAGCGCTTGCAACATCTTAAGCCGGTTTCCCGCCGTGAGGCTTATGCTGCCGATATTACTTATGGCACTAATAATGAATTCGGTTTCGATTACCTGCGCGACAACATGGTGCGTGATGTGCGCGAAATGGTTCAGCGCCCACTGAATTATGCGATTGTAGATGAGGTCGATTCAATTCTAATAGATGAGGCCCGCACACCTTTAATTATTTCGGCTCCAGCAGAGGAGAGTACAGATAAGTACCAGCAGTTTGCGGCGCTTGCTAAGGGCCTTAAACTCAGCGCTCACTATACGGTAGATGAGAAAATGCGAGCCGTCAGCCTGAATGATGAAGGTATAAATGCACTCGAGAAGGCTTTAGGAATAGACAATATATATGAAGCCGGTGGTATAGAAGAGATTCATCACATTGAGCAATCGCTTAAGGCTGAGGCCTTGTTTAAACGCGATCGCGATTACGTGGTAAAAGAAGGCGAAATTATAATTGTAGATGAATTTACCGGCCGTTTGATGCATGGCCGGCGTTACAGCGAGGGTCTGCATCAGGCGATAGAGGCCAAAGAAAAGGTAGCTATTCGTCAGGAATCACTAACCCTAGCCACTGTTAGTTTTCAGAACTACTTTCGCTTGTACGGTAAGCTGGCCGGTATGACCGGTACGGCTGCCACTGAGGCCGAAGAGTTTCACAAAATATATAAGCTCGATGTGGTGATTGTTCCGACCCATCAGCCGATGGTGCGTCAGGATCATGCGGATCGTATATATAAGACTCACGCCGGAAAATTTGCTGCAGTCGTGAAAGATGTTCAGGAGTGTCACAAGAAGGGCCAACCAGTGCTCTTGGGTACGGTTTCTATCGAGAAAAACGAGCTTTTAAGCCGCTTGCTCAAGCAGGCCGGTGTGCCGCATCAAATTCTCAACGCCAAAAATAATGAGAAGGAGGCGGCAATAGTTTCCCAAGCCGGGCAAAAGGGAGCGGTAACGCTTGCTACCAACATCGCCGGCCGCGGTACCGACATTATGCTGGGAGAGGGCGTGACTAAGCTGGGTGGGTTGCATGTTATTGGCACCGAGCGTCATGAGTCGAGACGGATAGATAACCAGCTGCGTGGGCGATCCGGGCGGCAGGGCGACCCCGGTTCCTCTCGCTTTTATGTTTCACTAGAAGACGACTTAATGCGCATCTTCGGGGGCGAAAGGGTTGCGGGTCTAATGTCTAGTTTGGGAATGGATGAAGATACTCCTTTGGAGAACAAGATGATTAGCAAATCGCTGGAAAGCGCCCAGAAGAAGGTAGAGGGCCATAACTTTGATATCCGCAAACAGGTTGTTGAATACGATGATGTAATGAATAAGCACCGGGAGGTCATTTATGCCCGGCGGCGGAAGGCGCTGGAGCATGCCAACCTGCGCCCGGAGGTAGAGGAGATGCTGGAGCGCGAATTCGTGAATATTTCTACCGTTCACACCGATGCCCGTACCGGCATTATGGATACTGAAAAGGTGCTGGAGGCAGCCGCGTCCGTAATGCCGCTAGAGGAAGCCACTGCCGATAAGATTAAAAAAGCCGATCCTCGTGATGTGGTAGATATTCTTAAACAATATGCAGCCAAGCTCTATGACGAGCGCGAGAAGCAGTTTGGTGAGGAGGGTATGCGCATACTGGAGCGGCTGATGTACCTACAGATACTGGACAGGCTGTGGATCGAGCATTTAGAGGCGATGGATGGGCTTAGGGAGGGCATTGGGCTGAGAGCCATTGGCCAACGCGATCCGCTGGTAGAGTATAAGAGCGAAGGTTTCAGACTGTTTAAACGCCTCGTAGCATTAATGGAATCAGAGATTGCCGGTACCGTCTTTAAGGCTTCTATTGAGAAGCAGGAGATTCCGGCAGAAGAGGTGGAAACAGTTGTCACAAAGGCCTCCAAGCAGGCCGCTACTAATTTGGAAGAAGAGGGTTTGAGGGATAGTGTTAAGTCGGGCAAGATTGGCCGCAACGACCCCTGCCCTTGTGGATCTACCAAGAAGTATAAGAAGTGCGGGATGCTGAACACAGCAGAACACCAAACTAATATGAATAATTTGGCCGCATCTGCATAATAACTTTTGTAAACATGCATAAGAGTTATGTCTAAATCTATTGACAAAATAGCATAAGGATGATATATTACGGTATCGCTTTGTTTTGAGGTGCGTGCGAAATTAGAACTTTGCACAGCTCTTAACAGCCGGTCTTTGAAAATCGGATAGTCATGGGCTCTAAAAGCCCATTTCAGCGTGCTTAATGTGCGCGGGCAGTAGTCTGCTAGCACTTCCGTGCCGCCCACGAAGTGTTGGCAGTCTCATGCTCGCGTGCAAAAGAAGCGCGGCAGTCGACCACTCCTATATGGAGGTATGAAATGAAGAGGGTAATCATTTCCCTAACGGTCGCCGCCGCCTTTCTTCTGGCAGCGGTTCCCGTAAGTGCCCAGGCAGCAAGTGGGTACTGTGGTCCACCGGCAATGAGCAAGAAACAGATGATTCAGGGTTACGAGAGTAACCCCAAGCTCAAGCGGGCGGCCAATCGGTACGTACGCGCTCACTCGAAGTATTACCAGATTGCGGAGGATCAATCTTTCCGCAACTGGCTCGAGGGGCTGCAGTCGATCCGTGCTCCGCGTGGATTCCATGTTCGTACCAACACCTATTGCCCTGGCGGCAGTACCGTAGCTCCCTTTAAGGGACGCTACAACGTCAGCGGGTTGAGGGTGATGGCCAAGTGCGACACGACTACCTCCACCAAGAGGTACAAGAAGACGAAATATCGTCTATATTACGTCAAGAAGACCGTAAGGACGTGCATCGTCGTCGCCAAGGGCTACTGCCGGAATTTCGTTACCGCAAAGAAGATCGTAAAGATCAAGCGGAAGAAGTTCCAGAAGAAGCGCAAGCTGGTTAAGAAGAAGCCGAAAAAGGCTCAACCACCGGCGATCATCCAGCAGCAACAACAGCAGCAGGTGATCATCATCAACCAGCCAGGCCCATCGCAGCCACCACCACCGCCACCACCCCCACCTCCGCCTCCGACCAAGGATGGCACGGAAGGAGCTGGGACAGGCAACAGCGGAACACCCCAAAGCGGAGGAGCAGGTGCCGGAGATTCCGGTACCGCACCACCGCCTGACAGTTCGGGTGAGTTCTGCCGGGACGGTAACGGGGACATAGTTCCTGGCCATCCTGGTTCGGATGGGAGTTGCGCCGCGGGAGCCGCAGGCACCTAAACGGTGCGGGCGCAAGTAGCACGCTGAGTGGGGAGGGTCGAAAGACCCTCCCCACCACAGCTTTTAATTCCATGACTATCCGATTTGTATTCTGGCCACAGGCGGCACTTTAACAACCTGTTCAAGCGTAACTTTTCAGTAACTACTTATTAAACTTAAATTCTCTATAAGGAGATATGACTATGAATATAACCAAAAAGCGTTTGGCTGCCGCCGCCGCCTCAACCGCTGTTGCCCTGGCTCTGCCAGTTGCAGCACTGGCCAGCTACGGCCCGGCTCGCCCGACCTTCCAATGTGTGGCCCCTTCTAACTGTCCGGGTCCCAACTATGTAACTTTTAACTCTTACACCAATGCCCCCAACTATGGTGATGAGCGCGCTTTCTTTGACGGAAAAGACGCTGCCATTACTGCTAGTGGTGGGTTCCAGGATGTGATCCAGGTCCGCGATGGCGAGGAAGTCTACCTTCGGGTTTACATCCACAACAACGCCAACCCGGGTATAATGGCTCCATTTACGGCTCTTGCGCGTAACACTACCGTTCGCGTGCTTCTGCCGACTAGCCAGAAAACCGATAATTTTGCTGCCGCTATGATTAGCGCCGACAACGCTACCCCCGGTACAGTTAGCGATACGCTGACTTTCCGCGGTGAGCGTCCGTTCAAGCTAAGCTACGTGCCTGGTTCGGCTAAGTTTGAGTATCGCCCAGATGGCTCTACTTGGACTGTCAGCCAGGTTCCAGACAGCATCGCAACCAGTGGTGCTAACTTAGGCGACATCAAAGGATGTTTCGAGTACTCAGGCTTCGTAACCTTAAAAGCTAAGGTCAGTATGCCTGGTCCGACCGCAACACCTCAGCCTACGCAGCCGACCCCAGCTCCGGCCCAGCCGGCCGTAGCTAAGCCGCTGCCGGAAACCGGTCCTGAAGCTGGACTCGCAGCTGCCGCTGGAACTGGCGCCATCGGCTATGCCGTTCGTGCCTACCGCCGCAGCCGCAAGGCTTTAGTCGACTCGTTACTGAATCGCTAACAGGTTAAAAAGAGTGCGGGGCTTCGGCCCCATAACTCACTTGGCGCTTTGTCGCCGTATACATTAAACCCCTCTTTGGAGGGGTTTAATGTTGTGCATTACCACATATTCCAGATCAACAAGCTATTGAAAAATCATACAAAAAGTGGTAATATATACAAAGTTCTTTGACCCGACAGAAAGGAACACCGTGTGGTGGCTGTTCGCAATATCAGCAGCGGCAGTTTTCTTGCTGTACTTGGTTTCGCTGCGCCAAACCAGCCGCCAGCGTATGGCGGAGGGAGAGACGGCGGACTTTCGGCAAAAGCAGACTATAACAGGTGTACTTTTAGCCTTTTTTCTGCTTTTTGCTGGTCTTATGGTGTACGACCTTGTTGATTCTAGCGGTGATAGCGGTGAAGATGCCGTTTCACAGCAAGAGTCACTTGAAGCTCCCTTGCTACCACGCCTCGGATTAGGGGCTGCAGAAGAGCAGTCAAGCGATGATCGGCGGGATAGCAGGGACTCTCGTAAGTCGCAGTCAAAGCCCAGATCAAGGGCCAACTCTACCAGCTCCACATCAGTATCCCAGGTGCAATCCGGCGGAGCTGCCTATCGGCCAAGCACTAGCACAGGCGGGCATGTATATCGGGCGCAAACCCGGCCAAGGGGGAGCAACCCCCAGGCAAGGGTCGTGGCACCCAAGCCAAGGGCTAAGCCTCGTCCAAGGGCTACGCCAAAGACTGCTGTGCCCCAGGCCCAGAACCAAGGGGCAAGTGGCCAGAGTCAAACGCAATGCTGGGAGCAGTACTGCCAGACGCAGGATCAAAGTCCAAGCGGGCAATCCCAATGCCAGGCTGGTCAATGCCAGGGCCAGGGAGCAGGGGATAGTAGCACAGCCCCGCCACCCGGTAACTCGGGCAAGTACTGCCTGGATGGCAACGGCGACCCCAAGCCTTGCGGGTAAAGAGACAAATAGCGGGGAGAGGCATATGCTTCTCCCCGCTAAACATTTAAAAAGGTATAATTTCTCTTATGCAGATAATAGTAAAAGAATTCAAACAGCTTGCGGCAACTATCGAGCAGGCTATGAAGCAACTGAATATCGAATCAGAAATGGACAAGCTAGAAAAGCTGCAGTCTGAGATGCGCGAACCCTCTTTTTGGGATAACCCCGAAGAGGCGGCTCGTATTTCTCAGCAAGCGACTGATCTAAAAAAACATACAGGCAGCTGGCAGGGTCTTTTAAATGAAGCCAAAGAGGCGCTAGCCTTAGCCGAAATGGGTGATGGTTCGCTAGAGCAAGAATTAACACACACATTTAAAAAGCTTACTAAAGAATATAGCCAAAGGGAGTTTGAGCTGAAGCTGTCCGGGCCGCACGACAAAAGCCCGGCCACCCTTTCTATCTATGCTGGCACCGGCGGCACGGATGCTCAGGACTGGGCTGAAATGCTACTACGTATGTATCTGCGGTTTAGCGAGAAAAACAGCTTTAAGACAGAAATCATCAACCAGTCTTCGGGCGAAGAGGCCGGTATAAAAAGCGTTACCTTTGAGGTGAATGGGCCATATGCTTTCGGCAAGCTCAAAAGCGAAAAGGGTGTGCACCGACTGGTACGGCTCAGCCCGTTTAACTCCGACAATCTGCGACAGACCTCGTTTGCATTGGTAGAAGTCCTTCCTCAGCTCGAGCACCCGGAACAAGTTGAGATCGATCCTAAAGACTTAAAGATCGATGTTTTTCGCGCCGGCGGACACGGCGGGCAGTCAGTAAACACTACCGATTCGGCCGTGCGGGTCACACATTTGCCGACCGGAACCGTGGTAACGATTCAAAACGAACGCTCGCAGCTGCAGAATAAAGAAAAAGCGATGGGAATACTTAAGGCTAAGCTGACGGCCTTAATGCTTGAACAGCAGAAGGCGGAGATAGGCGAGCTTAAAGGCTCACCGCAGTCGGCCGAATGGGGGAACCAAATCCGCTCATATATTTTGCATCCTTATACTAAGGTCAAGGATCACCGTACGGGTGCCGAAACCGCCCAGGCCAAGGCGGTGCTAGATGGCGAAATAGGCATTTTTATAGAAGCCTACCTTAAGAAGCAAATAGGTTCAGAAAATAAGTAAATTTCTTTAGGTTTTTTGCTTACTTAAGCGTTATAAACCATTTATGCTTAAAAACTTTGGCTTGCACAAGGCAAAATCATAACATAAAAAATTTGACCGCCTTTGGGATATGCGGTTAAATACCTCGCGTGGAGTTTAACCTTAATCGGTATGCACCGATTTTTTATTTAAGAATCATACTTACTATCTGCCTGCTTGTGTTGGCCGGCGGGGCACCAGTGGCCCACGCCCAGAGCTATAGTGATGTAAAGAATCAGCTTAATTCGCACGACAGGCGGGCAGCTGAGGTTCATAACCATATTAATAATTACGATGCTCAGATTCAGCGCATTGAAGGTGAGATTCGTGATACTACAGCTAAAATCACAGCTACGGGCGCGGCGATCGAAGAAGCCAAGCAGCGAATGGCGGCTAATCAGGCACTTCTAAAAGAACACATCCAGATTCAATACAAGCGCGCAGACACCAGTAGCCTGGAGATACTAGCAGGCTCAAATAGCTTTTCTGAATTTGTTGACCGCCAGCAATACGTGCAAGCTTCACAAGATAAAGTGACAGACCTGCTGAATGAAATAGTGAAGATTAAGAAAGAGCTAGAGAGACAAGCGGCGGAATTAAATAAGCTCAGCCAGCAGCTGACTGAGCAGCAAAATGGCTTAAACTACCAAAAGGCCTTGGCTGTGAACGAGCTAGCTACCGTCGAAGCCGCCAGGCAGCAGCTTAAAGCAAAGCTGGCTTCTATGCGTAACGGCGGTATGCCGACCGCAGGCGAAGAAGTCGGGCGGGGAGAGGTCATCGGCTATGAAGGCTCCAGCGGCTGTTCGACCGGTTCACACCTGCACTTTGAAGTACAAAGGAACGGTACGCCTGTTAACCCGCGCTCGGTGCTAGGGGGCGCCATGGGCTGGCCTTATTCTGGTGGGTTTACTGTCAACCAAGAATTCGGTCCGCCCAACTGGGCCGCTCCATACGGTTACCACTCGGGCTTAGACCTCAGCCAGCATTTTGGGGCGGCAGTTGTGGCCGCTGCAGCGGGCAGGGTGGTGTTTAGCGGCTACGACCGCAGCGGGTATGGTGACCATGTGATTATTGATCACGGTAATGGTTTAGTGACAATTTACGGTCATCTTGGTGCACGTAAATCAGATTACCCGGCCTGCTGACGTCTTTATTATCGACATAACTCTTGCTAAGATACTCTAGTGATTTTATTTGACCGCGTAACCAAAATGTACCCCAATAAATCGATAGCTCTTTCGGGCATTAATCTGCATATTCAGCCGAAAGAGTTCGTGACTATTGTGGGTGCTAGTGGCGCCGGCAAATCGACCTTAATCAAACTGCTGACCCGCGAGGAGATGCAGACCTCCGGTAAGATAATCGTCGGCGGGCTAGACTACGACAGCATTATTTATAAGAATGTTCCCCACCTGCGCCGCCGAATCGGTGTGGTGTATCAGGATTTCAAACTACTGCCGCGGCCGGTGTTCGAGAACATTTCCTTTGCGCTGGAAGTAGCCGGAGCTGGCAATCGCGAAATTAAGCGCAGTGTGCCGCGCGTTTTACAGCTGGTTGGTCTAAGCGGCAAGGAGCGCAATTTTCCCGGTGAGCTTTCTGGGGGAGAGCGCCAGAGGGTCTCGATTGCCCGCGCGCTGATCCGCCAGCCCAAGATCCTGATAGCCGATGAGCCTACTGGCAACCTAGATCCTAAGAACGCCTGGGAGATTATCGATCTGCTGCTGAAAATCAATCGCTTTGGCACAACTGTACTCTTAACCACTCATAATAAAGAGATTGTGAATGCGCTTAAGCGTCGCGTTATTACACTAAATCGCGGTAGAATAGTAAAAGATGAGGAGCAGGGCCGCTACACATTGCCCGACTAAACCATGATATTAACTGCTATTAGAATTACCCGTACCGGATTGCGCAACTTTGTGCGTAATGCCTGGCTTTCCACGGCTGCTACGGCCGTCATGACGGTTACGCTGACACTGGTGGCAGTTTCTTACATTTCAAATGTGGCTCTCACTCAAACCATCAAAGGTGTAGTAGAGAAGATAGACGTGTCGGTTTACCTGAAAGATTCGGCTACTCCTGAGCAGATTAATAACTTTAAATCGAAAATCGAATCACTAGAAAATGTCGAAGGTGTAAAGCTTGTCACCAAGGCCGATGCACTTAAATCTTACCGCGAACAGAATAAGGATAACCCCAAGCTACTGGAGGCTATTTCGGAGACAGACAACCCTCTGCCGGCCTCATTACTCATTAAGGCTAAAGATCCAAATAAACTACAGCCGGTGACTGATCTAGTGAACCAGCCCGAGTTCAAGCCGCTGATTCAGGAGCGGGATGGCATTAGCTACAGCGGTGACCGCAAGGCAACGATAGACCGTATTATACGCACCTCGAACTTCTTTAAAGCCACCGGCCTCGTTGCCTCGATCGTGTTTATTATCATCTCGACTTTAATCATCTTTAATACCATTCGCATGGCGATCTTTACCCGTAAGGAAGAGATAGAGATTATGAAGCTGGTGGGCGCTACCAATTGGTTCATACGCGGCCCGTTCATTTTTGAGGCCGCTCTCTATGGCATTATCGCAGCCGTGGTGGCGCTGATATTTATCTACACAGTCGTAATCAACGGGGCGCCAAAAGTCAGTAATTATCTAGATACCACCATGATTGTGACCTTCTTACGTGAGCATGCGGTACTGGTGGCTTTTGCTGAGCTTGCTATGGGTATATTGATTGGTGCCGGTTCGGCTATGTTTGCATTAAAGAGATATTTAAAACTGTAACGCCTTCCCCAGATCGCAATTACTTCGTTAAAAACTGCGTTGCTCGTTCAGCGTACGTACCCAGTACGCTTCACTCCGCTACTCATTTTGCCTTGTACTTCATCGGTCTGGATAAGGCTGAATTTTATATTCTCCATACCATAAGCTATATTGACTAACATAAGCGCAAAAGGGTATAATGATTATGTTTTAAGGGGGCCACGGTTATCCGTAGTCTAATCGGCAAAAACAAAAACAGAGTATACCTAGCTGCAGTTGCAGGCCTTGCGGTCGTGTCTGCAGCATTTTTCGTGTCACCAGCTTACGCCCTGACATTAGAAGAGCAGATTAGGCAGCTTAACCAAGAAGCCTCTAGTCAGCAGCAGCAGGCTGGTAGGTTACGGGCTCAGGGGGATACCTTGGCTAACAAGCTGGCCGGTATTAATGCCCAGGTGTCATCGATAACTGCGCAATTAAATGCCAGTAGGGCCAAGCAGGTTAAGCTAACCGAAGACATAGAGGCCGCCACC